>CAYOIG010000338.1:0-14782 GCA_964403915.1 uncultured Myxococcaceae bacterium | reverse complement strand
GCAGCCTCGCGCCAGGCCGGCGCCGTCGCGGATAGCCCTTGGCGGTGGACTCGAGCGGCCTCCTCCCGCAGGAGGCTCCCCATTTGCCGGCATGACGGCCTCTTCGAGCCCGTGACGAGCTTCGGGGCGGCCGCTACCGCTCCGGCCCCGATATCCGAGCGAGACGACCCGATGCGAGGGCTCTGGTTGACCATGGTCCATGACCATGGTACAAAGTCGGCGTGACTGGAAGACGACCGAAGACCGTGCCGGTCTCCGAGTTCAAGGCGACCTGCCTCGCGTTGCTCGAAAGGGTCCGCCGCACCGGCGAGCCGATCGTCGTGACCCGGAGAGGCGTTCCGCTGGCTCAGGTCGTGCCCCCGCCGATGCCGGAGCCCGGAAGCGCCGGCACGTTCGGCTGCATGGCCGATGCGATGGAGATCGTCGGAGACCTCGTGTCGCCCATTTCTTCTCCCGAGGACTGGTCGGCCCTCACGTGAGCGGTCTCCTCCTCGATACGCACGTCTGGTGCTGGTACCTCGCCGGCTCGGGCCGTCTCTCCGGCGAGGCCCGTTCCCTGATCGAGGCTCGGCCGTCCGAGTGCTGGCTCTCCTCGATCTCGGTCTGGGAGGCCGGCATGCTGATCCGCAAGGGACGGATCCGAATCGAAACCAATTTCGATGCCTGGCTCGAAACGGCATTCACACGCCTCCCGCTGCAATCGGCGCCTCTCACGTTCGAGATCGCGCAGCGAAGCCTCGGCATCGAGGTCGCCACCCGCGACCCGACGGACGCCTTCCTGGTCGCGACCGCCCTCGTGCACGATCTCGTCCTCGTGACCTCGGACCGCCTCCTGCTCGATGCGCCCGGAGTCCCTACGCAGCCGGGCTGACACCGAGCCGTGCCCGGTGCGCTGCTCGCACTCGGGCCGCCCCGCCCCCGCCCCCATTCCGATCTCCGGCTACCGTCCCCGCGTGCTCACCCTCCACACCGAGGCCCTCGTGCTGCGCGTGGTGGAGTTCGGCGAGTCCGACCTCATCCTCCACCTGCTGACGCCCGAGACGGCGCGCCTGACGGCCATCGCACGGCACGCGCGGCGCAGCCACAAGCGCTTCGCCGGCACCCTCGACCTCTTCAACCATCTGCGGGTCTCCGCCGTGCGCCGGGGCAGCGGCAGCATGGCGCGCCTCGAGCAGGCGACGCTGGTGGAGACCTTCGGCGAGATCCGAAGGGATGCCGCGCGCTTTGCCCTCGGCTGCTATCTGCTCGAGCTGCTCGACCGGCTGGCGCCGGAGGGGGGGGCGCGGGCCGACGCCCGGCGGCTGTTCGGCTTCGCGCTCGCAGCGCTGCGCGCCATCGATGCCCGGCGTCCCGATGCGCGGCTGCGGGCGCTGCTCGAGCTGCGGGCCCTCGACGCGCTGGGCCTGCGGCCCGAGCTCGAGGCCTGCGTCCGCTGTGGCGGGGCCCTCGGCGGACGCGAGGAGCTGCCGTTTCACGTGGCGGAGGGCGGGGCGCTTTGCCCCGCCTGCGGCACCGCCGGCAGTGGCACGCTCCCGGTGCATCTCGGGACGCTGCGGGCGCTGGCCATGGGTCTTCGTCTCGAGCCGGAGCGCCTCGACCGGGTATCGCTGGCGCCGGCCGCTCTTGCCGAGGCGCGCCGGCTGCTCTCACGCTTCGTCCGCTTCCACCTCGGTGTCGAGCTGCAAAGTGAGCGATTCCTCAACGAAATCATCCCGTCGGGCGAGCTTCTCGCGGGTTGACATCGCGGGCCGGCAAGGGGAATACTCGCGCGCTCTGAAACGCTCGCCGTCCGCCCGAGGAAGCATGACCGACCGCGCCCCCGCCGAGTTCGCCTACTCCTGGCGCATGGACGACCTGGTTTCGCTCTGCGCCCGGCGCGGAATCATCTTCCCGTCGAGCGAGATCTATGGCGGCATCAACGGCTTCTGGGACTACGGACCCCTCGGCGTCGAGCTCAAGAACAACCTGAAGGCCCTGTGGTGGCAGCGGGTCGTGCGTGAGCGCGATGACGTGGAGGGCATCGATACCTCCATCATCTGCCACCCCCGCACCTGGGAGGCCTCCGGCCACATCGAGCACTTCAGCGATCCGATGGTCGACTGCCGCGCCTGCAAGAAGCGCTTCCGCGCCGATCAGCTCGACGACGCCGGCAAATGCTCTTCGCGCGAAGGCTCCTCCGAGCACGACTTCACGCCGGCCCGAAACTTCAACCTGATGCTCAAGACCTTCATCGGCGCCTCGGAGGACGCCGCCGCGGTGGCGTATCTGCGGGCCGAGACGTGCCAGGCGATCTTCAACGACATGAAGCGCGTTCGCGAGACCTCGCGCCAGAAGATCCCCTTCGGCATCGCGCAGATCGGCAAGGCCTTCCGCAACGAGATCAATCCGCGCAACTTCACCTTCCGCTCTCGCGAGTTCGAGCAGGCGGAGCTCGAGTTCTTCATCCATCCCGCGGAACGCGAGAAGTGGTTCGAGCACTGGCTCGAGCAGCGGCTCGCCTTCCACCGTGATCTCGGCTTCGGCGAGGATCGGCTGCGCGTGCGTCCGCACGCACCGCAGGAGCTCGCGCACTACGCGAAGGCGGCCGCCGACATCGAGTTCCTGTTCCCGTTCGGCTGGCAGGAGATCGAAGGCGTTCACGACCGCGGCGACTGGGATCTGCGGCGCCACAGCGAGTTCTCGAGCAAGGATCTGGCCTACACCGACGAGGAGACGAAGGAGCGCTTCACCCCGATGGTGATCGAGACCTCCGTCGGCGTGGACCGCACCTGCCTCGCGCTGCTGGCGAGCGGCTACCAGGAAGAGACGCTCCCGGACGGCGAGACGCGCACCGTGCTGCGGCTGGTGCCGCAGGTGGCGCCGATCAAGGCGGCGGTGCTCCCGCTGTCGAAGAAGCTCGGCGAGCCGGCTCGCCGGCTGGAACGCGATCTGCGGCGGCGGTTCGCGACCTTCTACGACGAGTCTGGCAACATCGGCCGGCGCTACCGCCGCCAGGACGAGGTGGGCACGCCGTTCTGCGTCACCCTCGACTTCGAATCGGAGACGGACGGGAAGGTCACGGTCCGTCACCGGGACGCGATGACCCAGGAGCGCATTGGCATCGAATCGGTGCTTCCCTATCTGCGGGAGCGCCTGGAGACCGGAATTTGACGCGCAAGACCACGAAGAAGAAGCCTGCGGCCAAGCCTGCTCGCGCGGCGTCGCGCGCTCGCAAGAGCGTCTTCTCGTTCGGAGCCGGCAAGGCCGATGGTCGCGCGGAGATGAAGGCGCTGCTCGGCGGCAAGGGTGCCAACCTGGCGGAGATGACTCGCCTGGGCGTGCCGGTGCCGGCGGGCTTCACGATCTCGACCGAGGTCTGCAGCGACTTCAACGCCGCCGGCGGAAAGCTCTCGGCCCGCGTCGAGGCCGACGTGCTGAAGGCCCTCGCGCAGATCGAGAAGGCCATGAAGCGCGGCTTCGGCGACCCGAAGAATCCGCTTCTCGTCTCCGTGCGCTCGGGGGCGCGAGCCTCGATGCCGGGAATGATGGATACGGTGCTCAACCTCGGCCTCGGCAGCCGGAGCGTCGAGGGGCTGGCGGCGATCTCGGATCGGCGGTTCGCCTACGACAGCTACCGGCGCTTCATCTCGATGTACGGCGACGTCGTGCTCGGCGTCGAGATGGAGAGCTTCAAGAACCGGCTCGAGGCGCTCAAGGACGAGAAGGGCGTGGAGCTCGACACCGAGCTCGATGCGGACGACCTCGCGGGTCTGGTGCGCGAGTATCTGGAGGTCGTCGAGGAGCACACCGGCAGGCCATTCCCGCAGGATCCCCACCAGCAGCTCTGGGGGGCGATCGCGGCCGTCTTCCGCTCCTGGGAGAACGATCGCGCCAAGACCTACCGGAAGCTGAACGGCATTCCGAGCTCCTGGGGTACGGCCGTCAACGTCCAGGCCATGGTCTTCGGCAACAAGGGCGACGACTGCGCCACCGGCGTGGCGTTCACGCGCAATCCGTCGACGGGTGAGCGGCTCTTCTACGGCGAATATCTCAAGAACGCGCAAGGCGAGGACGTGGTGGCGGGCATCCGCACGCCGCAGCCCATCAACAAGGCGAATCGCCGGGCCGACCAGGCGCATCTGCCGACCCTCGAAGAGGAGATGCCCGCGGCCTACCGCGACCTCGTCCGCATCTACGAGAAGCTCGAACGACACTACCGCGACATGCAGGACATCGAGTTCACCATCGAGCACGGGAAGCTCTGGATGCTCCAGACGCGGACGGGCAAGCGTACGGTGAATGCCGCGGTGAAGATCGCCGTGGACATGGCGCACGAGCGCCTGATCACGAAAGACGAGGCGATCTCGCGCATCGATCCGCGCGCGCTCGACCAGCTCCTGCATCCGACCTTCGACCCGAAGGCCCGGCGCGAAGTGCTGGCGCGGGGGCTCCCGGCTTCGCCGGGTGCGGCGACGGGGAGCGTCGTGCTCTTCGCCGACGAGGCCGAGGCTCGGGCGAAGGCGGGCGAGAAGGTGATCCTGGTGCGTGCCGAGACCTCGCCGGAGGACATCCACGGCATGAATGCCGCCGAGGGCATCCTCACCGGACGGGGCGGCCTGACCTCCCACGCGGCGGTGGTCGCGCGCGGCATGGGCAAGTGCTGCGTGGCGGGCTGTGGCGCGCTGCGAATCGACGCACAGAAGGGCGAGATCCATTTCGAGGGCCAGCGCGTCAAGGTCGGCGACGCCATCTCGATCGATGGCTCGACCGGCGAGGTGATGCGGGGCCGCGTGCCGACCGTGACGCCCGAGCTCGGCGGTGAGTTCGCCGAGCTCATGCAATGGGCCGACGCGCGCCGCGTGCTGCGCGTGCGCACGAACGCCGACACGCCGAACGATGCGAAGATCGCCCGACAGTTCGGCGCCGAGGGCATCGGCCTCTGCCGCACCGAACACATGTTCTTCGAGCCGAACCGCATCCTGGCCGTTCGCGAGATGATCCTTGCGAACGACGGCGCCCAGCGCGCGCGCGCCCTCGCGAAGCTGCTCCCCATGCAGCGGGGGGACTTCGTCGGGATCTTCCAGGCCATGGAAGGGCTGCCGGTGACGATCCGGCTGCTCGATCCGCCGCTCCACGAGTTCCTGCCGCACGAGGAGGACGGAATCCGCGAGGTGGCCGCGGCGCTCGGGACGGACATGGCGCGCGTGCGAGCGAAGATCGACTCGCTGCGCGAGTTCAACCCCATGCTCGGCCATCGCGGCTGCCGCCTCGGCATCACCTTCCCCGAGATCTACCGCATGCAGGTGCGGGCCATCGCAGAGGCGGCGCGCCAGGTGGCCGAATCGGGAGTCAAGGTGCGGCCGGAGATCATGATTCCGCTGGTGGCGCACGTGAACGAGCTGGCGCGCCTCCGGCGCGCGGCGGAGGAGGAGATCGAGAGCGTGTACGCGGGCTTCAAGGGGGCCCGCCTGCGGCCGACCATCGGCACGATGATCGAGCTTCCGCGCGCCGCACTGACGGCCGATGCGATCGCCGCCCATGCCGAGTTCTTCTCGTTCGGCACCAACGACCTCACGCAGATGACCTACGGCCTCTCGCGCGACGATGCGGGCCGCTTCCTCGACGTCTACATCGAGACCGGAATCCTGGAAGACGATCCCTTCGTTTCCATCGACGAGGAGGGAATTGGAGCGCTGATCCGCATCGGTGTCGAGCGCGGTCGCAAGACGCGCAGCGATCTCAAGGTGGGAATCTGCGGCGAGCACGGTGGAGATCCGAAGAGCGTCAAGTTCTGCGCACGGATCGGCCTCGACTACGTCTCCTGCTCCCCCTATCGCGTGCCCGTCGCACGGCTGGCGGCCGCGCAGGCGGCGATCGAGGCGAAGCCGGTGTCCGGTCGGGGAGCTCGCGCGAAATGAAACCGTCGGCGCTCCTCCAGCAGGGGTCGGTGTCGCTCTTCCTCGTGCTCGCAGGCTGCAGCAGCGTCTCGGCGCCGCGCTGGCTGTGGCCGTTCGGTGAGGAGGAGTCTGCGACGGCGACGGCCGCGGCCCCGGTGGCACCGCGCGCGGCGACCCTCGCGCCGGGCGACGATGCGGTGCTCGGCTTCCACGAGCGGGCCGAGGCGTTCTACCAGCGGCTCGCGCAGCGACGTTTCAATACGCTGGCGACGTACAACGATCCGACCCTGCGCGGCTACTTCGAGACGCAGGAGGGCTACTCCGACTACTATGCCCGACTCGCAGAGGAGCTGACGGAAGCGCGCTTCGAGAAGAACCGTCCGCTCCTGGCCGAGCTGCAGGAGTTCAGCATGGAGACCCCGGGACGCGCGCGGGTGCGGTTCCGGCTGGTCGGCAAGAGCAGCCGCCCGCTGCGCTTCTGGAGCGTCTCGATCGAACGCGAGGACGTCTGGGAGCAGAAGAGCGGCCATTGGTGGATCGTCCCCGGGAAATTGTGAGCGACGGCGCGTCCGGAGACGGGACGGAGCGGCCGCGCGCGCAGCGTGTCCGTGCGCGGATCGAGGCTGCATACGAGGATCCCGTGCGGCAGGTCTTCCTGCCGACGCTGGATCTCTCCGAGTCCGGCGTCTTCCTGGTTTCGGCCGAGTCGCCGGCGATCGGCGCCAGCGCCCAAGTCGTGCTCGAGCTGCCGGGGCACGAAGCATTCCTGCGTCTTCGCGGAACGGTGACCCGTGCACAGACCGACCCGGTGGCCGGGTTCGCCATTCGCTTCGAGATCGACGAGGCGAGCGAGGAGGCGCTGTCGGCGCTGCGCGCGTTCGTTGGCCGCGAGGTGCAGCCCGAGTGAATCGGCGTCCACAAGAAGGGTAAGAACGTTCTTCTCGCCCCTCGCCCGAGCCGTTCGCTGCGGAGGGAGCTGCGGGCAGAAAGGCCCGGAGAATCGGCCCCGTCGGAGGGTAGCTGCGCAGCCCGCTCGGATTGGCACGCAGCTTGCTACTTCCAGCCGTGGGACGGCCGCGTCCCCACTTTTGAAAAGCCCAGCACCGACGGAGAAGCGCAAGACCCAACCGGGAACGAACGACAGGACGAAGGCAGCCGAGCCCGATGCTGCGCACAGGGTCGCGTGCAAGCGCGATGCAGCGCGGGGAAAGCAGCCCGAAGCCACGGAATCACTGAAGATCCCCCCGGATCCGGTCGAACTTTCTCTGCGGAGCCACCGCAGGAGCCCCCCGTGCCCACCCCCGAGACGCCCTGGTCGAGCGACCAGGAGCTCGTCGAGCTGATCTTGAAAGGCGACCGCGAGGCCTTCGAGCTGCTCTACGAGACCTACTTCCAGCGGGTTTACCGCTTTGCCGTACGCCGCCTCGGCGACGCCGGCGAGGCGGAGGACGTGACGCAGGAAGTCTTCATGACCGTGATCAAGGCCCTCCCGACCTTCCAGGGAACCTCCAGCCTCCTTGTCTGGATGTTCGGGATCACCCGCAACAAGGTGAACCGCCGCTTCCGCGGCCCCCGGGCCCGCCTCGAGTCCGTGGACGGCGAGGCCTGTGCGGAAGTCGCCGCAGAGCAGCCGTCTGCCGATCAGGCGGTCGATGCCCGGCGAATGCTGGACCGCTGCGAGACCGTGATCGAGACTCGGCTGACCCCGCTGCAGAGACGCATCTTTCACCTGAAGCACCTGCGGCGACAGTCGGTAAAGGCGATCGCCGCCGCCCTCGGCAAGTCCGAGGACGCCATCAAGGCCAACCTCTACCGGATGCGGCGCGCCCTCTCGGAGGGAGTACCGGGGCTCGACGGCGTCGTCAGCCCCTAGCGGGCACGGCGCGCAGCAGGCCGACGGCTCGGGGAGAGGAATTTCTGGCACGGCTGGGTCGTTCTGCCCAGCCATGGGGCACGTCCGCGCAGAACATGGGCAATCCTTGCCACGCCGGGGGTTTGGCGACCACCTAATGGGTTGAGAGCGGAAGCTCTCCCCTTGGGAAGGGGGACGACGCGAGGAGTCACGCGTTGCCTCGGATCCATGTCCTTCGTGCTGCCATCGCCGTACCCAGCACCAGACCCTGCCCGGGTCTTGGAGCGCTCACGGATGCCGAGCTGGTCTCCGGCATCCAGCAGGGGAGCGAGGCTCACTTCAACGAGCTCTACCGGCGCTACTTCCGGCGTGTCTACAACTTCACCTTCGCGCGCGTGCACAACCACGCAGACAGCGAGGAGATCGTTCAGGAAGCGTTCACGGCGGTATTCCGGTCAGTAGAGGCGTTTCGCGGCCAGTCGAGCCTGCTGTCGTGGATCTACGGCATCGCCAAGAACACGCTGAACAACCATTTGCGACGGCTGCGAGCCCGCGACGGCTGGATGGAGAAGGCCGAGCCGGAGCTGCTGCGTCCGTCACCCGGGCTGGCGGGCTGCACGCCCGAGGAGCACCTCAACCTGCGTCGCTACGCCGAGGCGATCAACGAGCGCCTCGGGGAGGCAGCGCAGTGGCAGGCCGAGGTTTTCGTGCTGCGGCACGTCGACAACCTTTCGATCCAGGAGATCGCGCACCGGACGGCGCGATCGAACGACGCCATCCGGTCCTGCCTCTACCGGATGAAACGACTCTTTGTGGAGGCCAGTCGGGGCGGTCTGGTGACGATAGGCCCGTGAGACGGGCTGGGGGGTGGTGTGGTCGAGAAGCGCATTCTCCGAGAGACGGGAGAATCGGCCGCAGGCATCGCAGCAGAGACGGAGCCGAGTTCCGCTGACGTGGCAGAGGGTATCAACGTGGCAGAAGGTGCAGCGTTCACGAGTGAAGAGCTCCGCGAGTTCCTCGAGGCCGATGCGGCCGTGGATCTAGCGGATCCCGATTTCAAGGAACGGCTCCGCGAGAAGCTGTGGGAAATGGTGCAGCGGCGTGCCGGGAGGCTGCCGCCGGGAGAGCACTGACGTTTTGCCGGAGGGAGGCCGTGACCTATGCTGGCCCCCCCATGCGGCACCCGTTCCGGCGCAAGACGCTCTCTCCGCGGCTGTGGCCCGTCTATGCGATGGTGGCGCTGCTGTTCTGGCTGGCGCGGCCGACGCCGGCCGGATTCTGCGCCGGGCTCGTCCTCGTCGTTGCCGGCGAGTCGCTCCGCATCTGGGGCGCGGGACATCTGGTCAAGAACGACGTGCTGACTCTCACCGGACCCTACGCCTACGTGCGCAACCCGCTCTACGCCGGCACGCTGCTGATCGGCCTCGGTTTCGCGCTCGCCGCCGGAGGCCTCGCCGGCAGCATCGTGCTGCCCGTGGGCATCGCGTTGTTCTTTTTCTACTACTTTCCGTACAAGGAGCGCATCGAGAGCGCCCGCCTCGAGCGTTTCTATGGAACGCCCTACACGCAGTACCGGGCCGCCGTCCCTGCGCTGCTCCCCGCACTCTCCCCGTGGCGACCGCCGGCCGGCGGCGCTGCCGCATCGGCCTTCTCCTGGAGCGCGGCGCGCTTCGCGGAGAACGACGAGAGTGGAACCCTGCTCGCGGTCGTGGTGGGGATCGTCGCCCTCGCGCTGCGTCCCCTGCTGGCCCTCTGATGCGAGCGGCCCGGGAGATGCAGGAGGAGACCGTCCCGTCGCGGGCTGCCCTCGAGGCTCGTCTCGTCGCGCGCCTCCAGCACGGACGCTGGAACGCGCCCGACGTGCTCGTGGTGAGCAGCCTGGCAGGCCCCATCGTGGTCAAGGACTTCGCCCCGCGGCCGGCCTGGCTGCGTGAGACGCTCGGGCGCTTCCTGATCTGGCGTGAGCTGAGGGCCTATCGGGCGTTGCAGGGACATCCCACCGTGCCCCGCCTGCTCGGCCGGCTCGACGCCTTCGCCTTCGTCATCGAGTACCGCCCCGGCGAACGCATGACACGCGAGGTCACGGATCTCGTGGCGCCCGAGTTCGTCGCATCGCTGGAGCGCGCCGTGCGCATGATGCATGCGCGCGGAGTCGCGCATCTCGACCTGCGTCATCGCAGCAACGTGCTGGTCGGTGAAGACGGCGAGCCGATCCTGATCGACTTCGCGTCGGCGCTCTGCTTTCACCCGGGCGGCGTCGCGGCGCGCTGGCTGCTGCCGCTCTTCGCGCGCTACGACCTGCGCGCCGTGGAGAAGTGGCGGCAGCGGCTGCACCACGTCTGGCCCGCGGCGCTGCGGGACCGGGCGCTCAGGCAAGCGGCCGCGGAGCCAGCAGCCCCACGAAGTGGCGGAACGTCTCGAGGGTGAGCCGCGCGTCGGCGAGGGCGCGATGCGCCACGGCGCTCTCCGCGAGGCCCGCCGTGAGCGCCGCCTGTCGCAGCGAGAGCGTGGAGACGGGCTCTCCCTTCACCAGGGACCAGGCGTAGAAGAGCGTCGCCAGATCGATGACGTGATAATCGAACGGGTTCGCGAGGCTGCACTTCCGGTAGGCGCGTTCGAGGAACATCACATCCATGCGAACGTTCTGTCCGGCCGGAACGACCAAGCGGTCCTTCGGGAGCAGCGCCGAGAGCTCGCCGAGTACCTCGCGGATGCCTTTCGCTCCCGTCCATGCCACCGGGTCGTAGCCCGAGATCTGCGCCGAGCGGCTCGTGATCCGTTCCTCGCGTGCCCGGACCTTCCACTCGGCCGAGCAGAGCTCCGCCAGCCGGTAGTCGGTGAGAATCACGCCGATCTCGGTGATGTCGTGGAGCTCCGGGTCGAGGCCGCCGAACTCGCAGTCGAGAAAGGCGAAGGCGAGCTCGGCCACTCGGTCTCCAGGGCCGTCATCCCGCTGCACGCCGCTCGCGGGGTGTGGCGCTCCCAACGGGAGTCGAACCCGTGTTTGGGCCTTGAGAGGGCCCCGTCCTAGGCCACTAGACGATGGGAGCGTCTGGGTGCGAGTGCGGCACCGTAGCCAGCGGCCCGGAGGATTGTCAACCGGAGTCGCGAGCTGGCGATGGCGCCTCGCTCAGGGCCGCGTGGCGAACAGATCTGCCGCCGCGCGGGGCGGGAGCAGCGGGACGCCGAGCCGCGAACGGAAGCGATTCTCTGCAGCGATCGCCGCCTCGAGAGAAGGTGCGAGGGTGCGCAGCCCCGCCAGTGCGCGTTCGAGGCCCGGGCCGTCGTCCTGTGCCCGGGCGAGGCGCGCGCGCAGCTCGAGCACGCGCGGGTCGGCCGGCAGCGCCTTCTGTGCCTCGCCGAGCGCGTCTGCGACGGCTGCGAGCTGCCCGGCATCGAGAGCGGCCTGGGCGCGCGAGAGCGCTGCCGAGCCGATCGTGAGCCGCTGCTGGAAGGCGATGTCACTCCAAAGGCGCGCAGCGTCGAGATCGCCGGCTGCGCTCGCCACGCGCACCAGCAGATCCGGGAGTCCCGGCAACAGCCGGCCGTCTGCGGTGTCGCGATGACGGAGCAGCGCTGCGTAGACCGGTCGCAGCGCTTCGCCCCGTGCGCCGGCCGCGAGGGCGCGCTCCGCGTCGTACACCACCAGCCGCGGGAAGAGGGCCCGCTCCTGCACGGGGATGCGATCGAAATAGGCGAAGGCTCGCGCGGGCTCCACGTGATGGAGCGCGCGACCGGCGTCGAAGGCGTCTGCGGACGCCCCGGACCGCTCGTAGGCGCCGATGAAGGCCTGTGCCGCGCCCGTGAAGTCCTGTTTCCGGAGCGCGAGATGCAGTCCCAGCGCGCGCAGCGGCTCGGGTCGCGCAGGCGCGGCCGCGGCGAGCGCACGCAGGCGCATCACGGCATCGGCCTCGCGCGCCGTGCTCCGCGTCTCGGCATCGGCGCGCAGCACCTCGCGCGTCGTCTCGTCGAGGCCCGCGCCGTGTGCTCGGAGCAGGCGCTCGAGCTTTCCTGCATAGGGCCAGGCGCGGCTCGTCGTGCTGCCGGGCCGGGCATCGGCGACGTCGAGCAGGCCGCGCGCCACCGCTGCCACATCGAGGCTGCCAGAGACGGGCGGGAGCACTGGAGCGGCCTCGGGCAGCCGGCGCTCGAGGGCGCCGAAGTCGAGGCTCGACCAATCGAGGCGGCGGGGGATGCGGGTCTCGAAGAAGGCGTTGTCGTCCGTATTCGCCGCATCGGGGGAGAGCGCTGCAAAGCTCGCGGCCGGCCCCTCGGACAGCGAGAGGATCCCCTCCGGGCGATCGAGCGCGAAGAGGCCGAGGAGCGCGTGCAGGCGTGGCTCGTCGAGGCGGGCCGCGAGCCGCGCGGCATCGATGCGGATGGGCGCTCGCGCGCCCAGCAGCAGCAGCGAGTCACGGGGCTGCCCCCAGCCTGCGTCGACCAGTAGCGCGCCAGGAAAGATACGCTCGAAGCTCGCGACGAGAGCGAGAATCGACTCCGGATCCGTACGGAAGCCGTTCACCCACAGCGAAAAGACACCCTCTTGTGTCAGGCGCTCGCGCGCGAGGGCGAAGAACTCCTCCGTGAACAGGTTTGCCGCGCCGGCCACCCATGGGTGGCTCGGCTGCGAGGCGATCAGGTCGTAGCCGGCGTCCCCGGCATGCCGTTCGAGCAGCAGCGCGTGCCGCCCGTCACCGATCCGGACGTGCACGCGCGGATCGTCGAGGGGGCTCTCCCGTCCCTCATAGAGCACGCGTGCGGCCTCGAGGACCCCGGGCTCGAGCTCCACGACGTCGATGGAGGAGAGACCCGTCCGCGCGAGAGCGTCCACGGTGTTCGCGCCGCCGAGGCCTACCACGAGTGCGCGCCGGGGCTCGCCGGCAAGGAGATAGGGCAGCACGCCCAGCAGCACGGTCTCGCGTGCGAGATACGGAGGCCCGAGCATGACTCCGGCCTCTGGGTGCCCTTTGTTCATCAGCGTGCGCGCGAGCGGCGTGTCGTACACCGTGACGATCGAGCTCCTCCCCTCCGCGAGAAACGAGCGCGTTCCGTCGATCCGGTCGAGGCTCCGCTCGTAGTCGGCCAGAGAGGAGAGGCGGAGCGTCTTGCCCGCGATGGCCTTCTCCGCTCCGACGCCGCCGAAGAAGAACGCGACGCCGAGGAGCACCACGGCCGCCAGCCCGGCCGAGGCCGCACGTTCCCGTGGCGCCCCGGCCTGGTAGCGCAGCAGCACCACGGTCGCGATCGCGAGATCGAGCAGCAGCAGCAGGTACAGCGTTGCGTCCATGCCGAGAAACGGGACCAGCCAAAAGCCGACCACGAGGCTCGCGAGGATGCTGCCGGCCGTATTCACCGCCGTCGCGACGCCGATGCCTTCGCCGGCACGATCGGCCCGCTGCGTGTAGATCCGGATCAGCACCGGGAAGGCGGCACCGAAGAGGGCGGTGGGAAGGAGCACGATCGGCGCCACCAGCGCAAAGAGCAGATGCACCGCATCGCCGCCGCCGCTGCGCTCGGCGAGCTGCCGCAGCGCAAAGGGCAGGTAGGGGATGGCGGCCATGCCGGCCGCGACCGACGCCGCGATGGCGAGGTGCAGCAGCCCGAAGGCGCGGGGCAGGTTGCGGATGCGGTCGACGCGAGGCGCCAGCGCGAGGCTTCCGAGTGTGATGCCGAGCAAGTAGGCCGAGAGCACGGCGGAGAAGCCGTAGAGCGTGCCTTCCATCACGATGCCGAAGACCTTCGACCAGACGATCTCGTAGCCGATCGCGACGAAGCCCGAGACACCGAAAAAGAACAGGAAGGGCGCGCGCGATCCGCTGACAGCAGGCGCGATGCCGGCGCCCTCCCGCGCGGCCTCGGCCGGCCGCGAGACGCGCATCCGGCCTGCGGCCACGAGCACGAAGAGTGCGACCGCGAGATTGATGCCGCCCGCGAGGTAGACGGAGCGGGTAAGGCCGAGCTCCGGGAGCAGCCAGAAGCCCGAGAGATAGGCGCCGAGCACGGCGCCGAAGGTGTTGGCGGCGTAGAGGATCGCGCTCCAGCGCCCGAGCGCTGCATCTTTGGCCACCAGGCCCCGCGCCACGACGGGGAGCGTCGCGCCCATGGCCATCGTCGGTGGCAGCAGCACGAGGGTCGTGACGGCGAGACGAATGCCTGCCGTCAGCAGGGGCCCGTGCCGGGCCGCGAGCGCTGCGTACAGATGATCGAGGTCGCGGAGCAGGGGGAGAGAGGCCAGCGCGAAGATTCCGATCGCCAGCTCGAGCAGGGCATAGACGCGCAGCGGCCGCTCGACACGCGCGAGGCGCTTCGCCGCGACCAGATTGCCGAGGGCCATGCCGCCGAAGAAGACGGCGAGCACGCTGGCGATCGACTCCGTCGTGGTGCCGAAGGCGAGCCCGAGCAGGCGCGTCCAGATCACCTGATACACGAGCGCGGCGAGCCCGGAGAACACCAGGCAGGCGGCGACGGCAACACGGCGACCCATCCGAACCTCCATGGGCGGGCCCGCCCGCTCGGCGCGCCACGCGGCTCCTCTCCTCGTTTCGGCGGGTGCGTCCCAGGGCTTGACCCGAGGTGACGTTCTGCGTCCCCTGGCGCGCCGCGATTCGTCACCGGCAGCGAACGGGCGCGTGGCCAGCCGCGCATCTGCCGGCGGCAGGCCGGGCGAAGGAGGGGCCAGCGGCTTCAGCTTTTTCCGGCTGCTGCCGATCGAGCAGACGGCAACGGGAGCCGTGGCACGGGGGTTGCTTCTCCTGGTCGAGGCAAGAGTCGAGCGCGCCAGCAGCCGTCGCCGGGAGACGGGGGGCGCCGGGGCAGAGCGCCCCGTCGCCGTCGGCGCTCGAGCAGCAAGAGGAAATACGAGATGACCAAGCGTCTTTCCAAGCGCCGCGGCGGCTTCACGCTGATCGAGCTCATGATCGTCGTGGCCATCATCGGCATTCTGGCCGCCATCGCCATTCCGAACTTCGTGCGCTTCCAGCTTCGTTCGAAGTCGAGCGAGGGCAAGACCAACCTCGCCGGCATCCGCACCTCCGAGGAGTCGTACTTCGCGGAG
>CAYOIG010000337.1:0-9318 GCA_964403915.1 uncultured Myxococcaceae bacterium | reverse complement strand
TCGGCGTACCAGAAGCCGATCAGCAGGTAGGAGCAGAGGCCCACCCCTTCCCAGCCGAGGAACATCAGCAGCAGGTTGTCGGCCAGCACCAGCGTGAGCATCGAGAACGTGAAGAGATTGAGGTAACAGAAGAAACGCTGGAACCCCTTGTCGTCGCGATGGTCATCGTCCATGTAGCCGATCGAGTAGACGTGGATCAGCAGACCCACGCCCGAGACCAGCAGCACCATCACCGCCGAAATCGGATCGAGCGCGAAGGCGATCTCGGCGCTGAAGCGCCCGGCTCCGATCCACGGCGCCATGCGATCGACCAGCAGGCGCTGGCCCTCGGGCAGCGCGATCAGCTGCCACAGCGCCGCCAGCGAGAGACCGAAGGCGCCGAGCACGCTGCCGCAGGAAAGCACGATGGTTGCGCCGCGCGACAGGGGACGCCGGAGGAGACCGAGCAGGAGACCGCTCGCCACGGCAGCGGCGAACGGAAGCAGCGGGATCCAGCGCAGCCAGTCCGACGTGGTCACCACCGGAGCAGGCTCACGTCTTCGACGTTCACGGAGTCGCGGTTGTGGAACAGCGAGATCACGATGCCGAGGCCCACCGCAACCTCCGCCGCCGCCACGGTGATCACCATCAGTACGAAGACGTGTCCGAGGGTGTCTCCCCAGGCCCGGGAGAAGCCGACGAAGGAGAGGTTCACGGCATTGAGCATCAGCTCGATGGACATGAGGATCACCACCAGATTGCGGCGCGTGAGCGCGCCGATCGTACCGATGGCGAAGAGAATCGCCGAAAGGCCGATCACGTGTTCGAGGGGAACCACCACGCTAGGAGAGCCTCCGCTTGGCGAGGACGACCGCACCCACGATGGAGGCCAGCAGCAGGAACGACGCCACCTCGAAGGCCACGACGTAGGTCCGGTAGAGCGAGAGCCCGACGACGCGGTAGGAGCCGAAGTCGGCCGGGATCTCGGCCACCTTCGGCATTGCGCCGGGCAGCAGCGCGAGGAAGCTCACGAGCGCCCACACCCCGAGCGCTGCGCCCAGCAGCTTCACGAGCCGCTCGCGCGGCGCCGAGAACTCGTCGGAGCGCAGGTTGAGGAGCATCACGACGAAGAGGAAGAGCACGAGGATGGCCCCGGCGTAGACCATGATCTGCAGCACGGCCACGAGATGCGCCTCGAGCACGACGTAGACGCCGGCGAGGGCGATCATGGTGACGACCAGGCACATGGCGCCTGCAACGGTGTTGCGCAGGTTCAGCACCATGCCGAGCGCCGAGACAACGGCGAGGACGGCCAGGACGTAGAAGACGGCGGCCGCGAAGGTCACTTCGCCCCCTGCACCAGCAGCAGCACCGCGCCCGTCACGAAGATGTTCACCAGCGAGAGCGGGAGGATGATCTTCCAGCACAGGTCCATCACCTGGTCGTAGCGGAAGCGAGGCAGCGTCCAGCGGATCTGCATCTGGAGCCAGATGAGGATCACGACCTTCAGCAGGAAGGTCGCCACGTGGGCGATCATGCAAAGGGCCGTGGCGAGGCCGGCGCCCATCACGGGGGTGAGGCCGCCGATGATGGTGTCCTTCGAGAGATAAGGGATCGACCAGCCGCCGAGGAAGACGGCGGCGAGCAGGGCCCCGATCACCACCACCTCGATGAACTCCGACATGTAGAACAGCCCGAAGCGCATGCCGGAATACTCGACGAAGTAGCCGGCCACGAGCTCCGACTCGCCTTCGGGCAGATCGAAGGGCGGGCGCTTGTTCTCGGCCATGATGCAGGTGAGGAACATCACGAAGCCGAGGGGCTGGACGAAGATCCCCCAGAACGGCATCTGCAGCCAGGCGAGCCAGCCCGGAAGGCTCTGCACCACGCCGAAGGTCTCGAGGAAGCCGAAGAGGCGGAAGGTCGTGTCCTGCGCCACGGCCATGTCGGTGAGCCGGAGCGTCTGGAAGACCATGAAGACGCCCACGACCGAAAGCCCCATGGTGACCTCGTACGAGATCATCTGGGCCGACGCGCGCAGGCTTCCGAGCATCGACCAGTTGTTGTTGCTGGCCCAGCCGGCGAGAACGGAGCCGTAGGTTGCGATGGAGCCGATGGCGAAGATGTAGAGCAGGCCCCAGTCGAGATCGGCACCGACCAGCGTGGTGGGCTCGAAACCCGGGAACTGATAGGTGGCGCCGTACGGGATCACCGCGAACGCGAGGATGGCCGGCAGCGCCGCGATGATCGGAGACAGTGCGTGCAGGAAGCGGTTCGCGCCCTGCGGCACGAAGTCTTCCTTGCTGATCAGCTTGAGCACGTCGGCGAGGGGATGGAGCAGGCCGAGGATCGTGATGCCGCCGATGTTCGCGCGGTTGGCGCCGATGCGATCCTGCATCACGGCGCTCTGCTTGCGCTCGACCCAGGTGATCACCGGCGCGAACGCGGCCACCGCCACCAGGATGATGAACAGAACCTTGATGATGACGTCGAAGGGCACTCCTAGCCCGCCTTCGTCGCGACGGGCAGACCCTGGTCGCCCACGCTCTCGAGGTCGATGCCGCGGAAGGCGGGATTCGCCTCGCCGAGGCTGCGCGAGACCTCCCGCACGTCGAACTCGGCATCGAAGCCGGCAAGGCCCAGCAGGGCACCGAGGCGCGAGAGAGCCTCGCCGTCGGCCAGGGCCTCGAAGCGCGGCTCCACCACGGGCCGTGTTCGCTGCACGCGGCCGGCGTGGTTGGTGTAGGTGGCGTCCTTCTCGGCGGCGTGGCGTACGGGCAGCACCACGTGGGCCACGCGCTCGAGATCGGATCGGTGCGTATCGAGCACGATCACGGTGTCGAGCTTCGCCAGCTCCTGCTCGCTCCCGAGGTAGCCGGCGCCGAGCAGGTCGTGGCCGAGCACCAGCAGGCCCTCGACCGCGCCGCCGCGAATGCGCTCGGCCACGCCCTTCGCATCGGCGAACCCGAGCAGGCGCGCGCCCTCGCCGTTCGGGGCCTTCTCCGCCTTGATCAGCAGCTCGTCGGCCTCGCCGGTGGGGATCGCGACGCCCGAGAGATCGGTGCCGAGCGCCGCGAGCAGGCGCCGGAACGTCGCGAGGTCCTCGTTGCTCGCAAAGGCCGAAGCGACGCCGGCGATGACCCGCGGCCCCTTTGCCTGCACCAGACGCCGCAGGCGCGCGGCCGCTTCTTCGAGCGCCCGTGCGTAGGGCACGGCCTCGAGCGTGCCCTCGGCGCTGCGCAGCATGGGCCGCTCCAGCCGATCGGCGGCGCCGATCTCCTGGTAGCTCAGGCGGCCCGCGTCGCAGATCCAGGTCTGGTTCACTGCATCGTTGCGCCGCGGCACGTAGCGGTAGACCTTGTTGTTCGCGACGCCGAGAAACAGGTTGCAGCCGTTGGCGCAGCCCGTGCACAGCCCCGGCGGCTCCTCCAGGAACCAGACGCGGATCTTGAAACGAAAATCCTTCGTCGTGAGCGCGCCGACGGGACAGATGTCGGCGATGTTCATCGAGTAGGGGTTGTCGACCTTCGTGCCGGGGAAGGGTTCGACCACCGAGTGGTCGCCGCGGTTGAATATGCCGAGCTCGCCGGTATGCGGCACCTCGCGCAGAAATCGCACGCAGCGGCGGCACAGGATGCAGCGCTCCTGATCGAAGGTGATCGTAGGGCCGAGATCGACGCGCTTCTTGAGCGCACGGCGCGGCTCCTCGGTTCGCGCGTGCGGGATGCCGTACTCGAAGGCGTAATCCTGCAGCTTGCACTCGCCCGCCTGATCGCAGATCGGACAGTCGAGCGGATGGTTCACGAGCAGCAGCTCCATCACGCCCTCGCGCGCTTTCTTCACGCGGTCGGTCTTCGTGTGGACGACCATGCCGTCCTTCACGGGCGTATTGCAGCCGATCTGGAGCTTCGGGAAGCCCTCGACCTCCACCTGGCACAGCCGGCACGAGCCGTCGATCGTGAGCTTCGGATGCCAGCAGTAGTGCGGGACGTCGACGCCATTCATCAGCAGGCCGAGGTCATCGAGGGCCTGCAGGATCGTCCTGCCCTCGGCCACCTCGTACGTCACGCCGTCTACGGTGAGCTTCGCCATCTACAGCTCGAAGCTCTCGGTGAAGGGGCACTTTCGATGCTTCACGTGGAGCTCGAACTCCTCGCGGAAGTGTCGCAGCATGCCCTGCACGGGCCACGCCGCCGCGTCGGCGAAGGCGCAGATCGTCGCGCCCTCCATCTTGCCCGCGATGTCGGCCAGGATTTCGATCTCCTCCATCGTTCCGGCTCCCCGCTCGATGCGCGTCACGAGCTTGTGCAGCCAGCCCGTGCCCTCGCGGCACTGCGTGCACTGGCCGCAGGACTCGTCCCGGAAGAAATACGTGATGATGCAGCTCGCGCGCACCATGCAGGTGGTCTCGTCCATCACCATGATGCCGCCGGTGCCGAGCATGGTCTTGCGCTCGCGCAGGAACTCGTTCGCCATCGGCACGTCGAGCTGGCCCGCCGGCAGGATCGGCATCGACATGCCGCCCGGAATCACGCCCTTCACCTTGCGTCCGCCCCGCACGCCGCCCGCGTGCTCGAAGATGATCTCGTCGAGGCGCGTGCCGAGCGGGAGCTCGTAGAGCCCGGGGCGTGTCACGTGACCCGAAACGCCGAAGATCGTGGTGCCGGGGCTCTTCTCGGTGCCGAAGCCCTTGAACCACTCCGGGCCGTTGCTGAGGATGTGCCGCACGTGGCTGAACGTCTCGACGTTGTTCACCGTGGTCGGCATGCCGAAGGCGCCGTGCTGCGCCGGAAACGGCGGCTTCTTGCGCGGCTGTCCCTTCTTGCCCTCGAGCGATTCGAGCAGGCCGGTCTCCTCGCCGCAGATGTAGGCTCCGGCGCCCATCATCAGCACCACATCGTGGCGGAAGCCCGTGCCGAGGCAGCTCGCGCCGAAGATGCCCGCGGCATAGCACTCGTCGATCGCTCTCTGGACCGCCGCGCCCGGGCCGGCGTACTCTCCCCGGCAGTAGATGAAGGTCTTGTCGGCCTGCATCGCCCAGGCGCCGATCAGGATGCCCTCGAGCAGCTGGTGCGCGCCGCGCTCCAGAAGAATGCGATCCTTGAACGAGCCGGGCTCGGACTCGTCGGCGTTGCAGGCGATGTAGCGCGGCTTGTCGTTCGCCTTCGGCATGAACGACCACTTCATGCCCGTCGGAAAGCCCGCGCCGCCGCGTCCCTGGAGGCCCGACGCCTTCACGGTCTCGATCACTGCATCGGGCGTCATCGTCGTGAGCGCCTTGCGGGCGGCCTCCCAGCCGCCGCGTGCGCGATAGCCCTCGAGCGTCGTGAACGCGTCGTCCCCGAAGTGCTCGGTGAGATGGCCCGTGACGTAGGGGACCGTGAGACCCATGGGCCTACTTCAGCCCGTCGACGATCTCTTTCGCCGCAGCGAGGTCGAGATCTTCGTGGTAGGTCTCGTCGACGCGCAGCATCGGCGCGTAGCCGCAGGCGCCGAGGCACTCTTCGTGACCGAGGGTGATGCGGCCGTCGGCCGTGGTCTCGCCCGCCTCGACACCGAGATGCGCCTCGAGACCGCGCAGGAGGTCACGCGAGCCACGCAGCGAGCACGGAAGGTTCGTGCACACGTGCACGTGATGCCGGCCCTGCGGCCTGTCGTAGAACATGTTGTAGAAGTGGACGACCTCCATCACGTCGACGGGCTCGATCTCGAAGATCGCGGCGAGCTCCTGCGCCGTCTCGAGGGAGATCCAGCCCTTCTCTTTCTGGACGAGGTGGAGCGCGGGCAACAGGCCCCCGCGGCGCTGGGGATACTTCGCGATCTCCGTCTCGATCTTTTCGCGGGTCTGCTCGGAGATCACCATTCGAGAGCGCCCTTCTGCCATTCATAGACGAGGCCCACGACGAGCGGCACGGTGAAGATGGCCATCGAGACGAAGCCGAACCAGCCGAGCTCCTGGAACAGGGCGCCCCAGGCGTAGAAGAAGACCGCCTCGACGTCGAAGACCACGAACAGGATCGCAACCAGGTAGAACTTCACGGCGTAGCGCTGGCGGGGAGACACGATCTGGCGTTCACCGCACTCGAAGGGCTCCTGTTTCTCGGCAAACTCGCGGACGGTTCCGCCGAGGAAGCGGTGCGAAACGCGAAGCACGGCCGCGATGAACAGGGCGAGGGCGAGGGCGACCAGGACGCCGTTGTACTGGGCGAGCATGCGGCCCCTTCTTGGTTGCCGTCGCTGCGGGGGATCGGAGGCGCCGGCACCGTAGCCACGGGCTCCCCGAGCGTCAAGAAAACGCTGGCCGGTTGAGGGTGTAGACTGCCTGCATGAGCATTCGCGTGGCCGTGCTCGGCGCCGGGAGCTTCGGAACCTGTCTTGCGATCCTCTGTGCGCGCGAGCACGACGTCGCACTCTGGGCGCGCGATCCCGGCCTCGTCGCTGCGATCAATCAGGACCGCAGAAATCCCCGTTATTTGAAGGACGCCACGGTGCCGCCGGGCGTGCATGCCACGGCCGATCTCGACGCGGCGCTCGACGGCCGGGAGATCGTGATCTGCGCCGTGCCGAGCCAGGGCGTTCGGAAGGTGAT
Organism: uncultured Myxococcaceae bacterium; assembly: GCA_964403915.1. Lineage (GTDB taxonomy): Bacteria > Myxococcota_A > UBA9160 > UBA9160 > UBA9160 > MYXO. The sequence goes on along the minus strand of CAYOIG010000337.1, from coordinate 2,750 downwards.
GGGAGCGGCCGGCCCGGCACTGGCACCGGGCGCGATCATCGTCTCGACCATCAAGGGCATCGAGCCCGGCACCTGCTTCACCATGCACCAGGTGCTGGAGGACGTGCTGCCGGAAGGCCATCACGCCCGCATCGTCTGCCTCTCGGGCCCGTCGTTCGCACGCGAGGTTGCGGCCGGCAAGCCCACCGTGGTGACCATCGCCTGCCGCGAGGAGGCCCACGCCGTGGTCGTGCGCGACGCCCTCTCCTGCCCCTGGTTCCGCTGCTACTCGAATTCGGACGTGACGGGGGTCGAGCTCGGAGGCGCGCTCAAGAACGTGATCGCGCTCGCCGTGGGCATCTCGGACGGCCTGGAGCTCGGCCAGAACGCCCGCGCGGCGCTCATGACCCGCGGCCTCACCGAGATCTCTCGCCTCGGCGTGCGTCTCGGCGCCAGTCCGCTCACGTTCCTGGGGCTCTCCGGTATGGGAGATCTCGTCCTCACCTGCACTGGAGATCTCTCGCGAAATCGCAGCGTGGGCCTCGAGCTCGGTCGCGGACGCAGCCTCGACGACATCCTCGGCGGCATGTCCGAGGTGGCCGAGGGCGTGCGCACGACCCACGCTGCCTGCGAGCTGGCCGAGCGGAGCGGGGTCGAGCTTCCGATCGCCGAGATGGTGCGGGAGGTGCTGAACGGGAAGCTGGCCCCGGCGGCCGGGGTCGCGAAGCTCATGACCCGCCGGCTCAATAGCGAGACGGTCTGAGCCGAGCGACCTCGGGGAGGGGCTGGCGCCAGATTGCGAACGCGTTCCCAGGACTCGCGAGCAGCCCTGGCGGCAGCCTGATCGAGAGCCGGCCCGCCCCCCTTGACGGCCCGGGTGGCAGCCTGCACACTATCCGTGAAAACGGTTTTCAATTTCATGGACGACGGACGAACCAACCTCGACACGACAGGAGCCTCTCTCGCCGCGCTGCCCGTGGGCGGCCGAGGTCTCATCGCGCACGTCCGCGCCGGAGATGCCGTGGGCGAGCGGCTGCTCGATCTCGGCCTCGTTCCGGGCACTCCCGTCCTCGTGCTTCGCCGCGCCCCCCTTGGCGACCCCAGCGTCTACGAGCTGCGCGGCTATCAGCTCTGCCTGCGCCGGAGCGAGGCAGAGCGCGTCCACGTGAGACGCATTTCGTGACCGGGGCGGCGCTCGCCGCGCCCTTGCGCCTCGGACTGGTCGGAAGCCCCAACGGCGGGAAGACCACGATCTTCAACGCCCTCACCGGTCTTCGTGCGAAGGTCGGCAACTATGCCGGCGTGACGGTCGAGCGCCGCGAGGGCGAGACCACCCTCGAAGGCCGCCGCGCCATCGTGATCGACCTTCCGGGAACCTACAGCCTCAATCCGATCGGCCCGGACGAGGCCGTGGTGCTGCGTGTGCTGTCGGGTGAGATCGACGGCGTGGCGCCGCCCGACGCTCTCGTGGTCGTGGCCGATGCCTGCACCCTCGAGCGCTCGCTCCTGCTCGTGGCCCAGGTGCTGCGCCTCGGGCGCCCCTCCTGCCTCGTCCTCACCATGATCGACGAGCTCGTGGCACGAGGTGGCAGCCTCGATCTGGAGCGGCTCGAACGCTGCCTCGGCATCCCGGTGGTCGGCGTCGTCGGACACCGGGGCGTCGGCGTGGACGCGTTGCGGCGCATTCTCGGCCGGCCCGAGAGCTGGAGCCGCCCCTTCCTGCCGCCGCCGACCTCGGCCCTCGAGCGCGCAGCCTGGGCGGCCTCGGTGCTCGAGAGCGTGCTGCACGAGCGACCCGGTCGCAGCCGCATCACCCATGCCATCGACCGCGTCGTGCTCCACCCCGTGGCGGGCACGCTGATCTTCGCCGTGATGATGGTGCTCTTCTTCCAGCTCATCTTTGCGTGGGCGCAGCCCGCGATGGATCTGCTCGATGGTGCGATCGCAGGCGCCGCAGGCGCCCTCGCGGCCTGGCTTCCCGCGGGCTGGGTGTCGGACCTGCTGACGCAGGGTGTGATCGGCGGCGTGGGTGCGGTGCTCGTCTTCCTGCCGCAGATCGTGCTGCTCTTCTCGCTGCTCTATCTCCTCGACGACCTCGGCTACATGGCGCGAGCGGCCTTCGTGATCGACCGCCTGATGGGGCGCATCGGCCTCGAGGGACGCTGCTTCGTGTCGCTGCTCTCCTCCTATGCCTGTGCGGTGCCGGGGATCATGGCGACGCGCACGATCCCGTCGCCGCGCAACCGGCTCGCGACCATATTGGTCGCGCCGCTGATGACGTGCTCGGCGCGGCTTCCCGTCTACGCGCTGCTGATCGGCGCCTTCGTGCCCAACCACAGCGTGCTGGGGCCGATCGGCCTCCAAGGCCTCGTGCTACTCGGTCTGTATCTCGTGGGCGGCTTCTCCGCGCTCCTCGTGGCGGCGATCCTCAAGAAGACGATCCTCGCCGGCGAGGGCCTTCCGTTCTTCATGGAGCTCCCGCCCTACCGCGTGCCGACACTTCGCCTCTGGCTCACGCAGGTCTGGGGCAGCGCACGCGCCTTCCTGCGCCGCGCGGGCACGATCATCCTCGCCGTCTCCATCCTGCTCTGGGTCTGCCTCAACTTCCCGCGCGTCGAAGCGCCGGCAAGCCTCTCGCCCGAGGCCGCCGGCCGCTACCAGATCGAGCACAGCCTCGCGGGCCGCGTCGGGCATGCGATCGAGCCCGCGATCGCGCCGCTCGGCTTCGACTGGAAGATCGGCGTCGGGCTCGTGGCGAGCCTCGCCGCGCG
>CAYOIG010000336.1:0-14222 GCA_964403915.1 uncultured Myxococcaceae bacterium | reverse complement strand
AGCGAGAGAGCACGCTCGCCGAGAATCCGCTCGAGCTCGGGCTGGCAGAACATGAGCGATTCCGGCCAGCCGGAGTCGCTCCCCTCGGCGTCGCGGCCGATGCGCAGCAGCACCTCACCCGCCGCATTGCGCCACTCGTAGCGCGAGGCGGGCTCGATGCGGCCTGCGAGCGCGCCCATCAGACCGGCGCCCTGAAGGATTCGCGCGACCTCGTGGTCGAAGTGCACGGCGCGCGGCAATGGATAGGGCTGCCGCCAGCGCTCGAGCACGCGGACACGAAGGCCCCGCTGTCCGAGCAGGATGGCGAGGAGCTGGCCGACGGGTCCGTAGCCCACGATGGCGACGTCGAAGAGGTCTTCCACGTCACGACTCCCGCGCGAGGGCCATGATGTCGTCGGGCGCGAGGAAGGCCGGCGGAACCGGAGGGCCCCAGGCCGCGAGCGGATGCACGGCGGTCGACGCGGCGATCTTCCAGGCCTCGTCGTCTGCGATGACGTCGAGGTCGCTGGTGTACTCGCAGAAGTTCCCGGCTGGATCCCGCAGATACCAGAAGTAGTTCGAGCCGATGCCATGGCGGCCGAGGCCCCAGACGTGGCGAGACGGATCGGCCGCGACCATCTCGGCCCCTGCGCGCCCGACCGCATCGACGTCGTCCATCTCCCACGCCGTGTGATGGATGAACGGAAACGGTGCCGGCTGCACGAGCAGATTGTGGTGATCGGTGGAGCAGCGCATGAACGAAGCCCCGATCGCGGGCACCTCATCGCTCACGACGAATCCGATCCCCTCGGTGAAGAAGCGCCGCGACGCTCCGGCATCGTTCGAGCCGACGACTACGTGGCTGAGGCGCCGCGGGCGCGGGCGCGGCGCCGCCAGCACCGCCGGCGAGCGGGCGTCGATGCGCAGCGAGCGCCCGGGGGCATTGAGCGCGAGCGCAGCGGCCGGCTTCTGGACCCTCCGCGGCTCCACCTCGAGCCGCACGCGAACGCCGGTCGCCGGCTCGACCGCATCGAGGCGTCGCTCGCCGCGGGCCGCGTCGAGACCGAGCCGAGCCAGCGCAGCCGCCGCACGGCCGAGGTCGTCCGCATCGTCGACGCCGACCGAGAGCGCGAGCAGGCGCCGGCGCGGCGCCTCCTCGAGGCGAAGCTGCTCGCCGCCGTCGCAGGTTTCGAAGCGGCCTGGCTGCGTCTCGGCGAGACCGAAGTCGGCGTAGAAGGCGCGGGCGGCATCGACGCACGGAAGGCCGATCGTGATCGAGCGGAGGCGGTGAAGGGGCATGGGGTCTCCTGCACGACGTCAGAGAAGGGTCGTGCTGGCGGGCTCCTCGATGACGGGGTTCTCGAGCGCACCGAGGCCCTCGATCTCGACGCGCACCACATCGCCGACGTTCAGGAGCCGCGGCGGCTTGCTCGCGATCCCGACACCGCCGGGGGTTCCGGTCGCGACGACGTCGCCGGGCTCGAGCGTGAAGGCGGTCGAGAGATGCTCGACGATCGCGAAGCAGTCGAAGATGAGATGCTTCGTATTCGAGTCCTGGCGAAGCTCGCTGCCGACCCACGTCCGGAGACGAAGGGCGTGCGGATCGCCCAGCTCGTCGGCGGTGGTGAGCCAGGGACCGATGGGGCCATGCGTGTCGAACGACTTCCCCATCGTCCAGGTGGGCACGCGAAGCTGCCAGTCGCGCACCGAAACGTCGTTGACCACGAGATAGCCCGCGATCACCTCGTGTGCGCGCTCGCGCGGAACGTGCCGGCACCGGCGTCCGATCACGAAGCCGAGCTCTCCCTCGTAGTCGAGCACGCGCGAGACGCGGGGCATGTGAACGGGATCCCGGGGGCCGGCCACACAGGTCGACTGCTTGTTGAAGACGGTCGGGAGCGAGGGCCGCTCGAGGCCGGCCTCGGCAACGTGGTCGGCATAGTTGAGGCCGATGGCGAGAAACTTGGGCGGGCGTGCGATCGGAGGGCCGAGCGTCACAGAGCCGAGAGGGAGGCGTTTCGCGGCTGCGGTCGCCGCGGAGGCCCTGCGCAGGGCGCCCTCGCCCGCAGCGAGCAGGGCAGCCATGTCCCGAGGAAGCTCCGGAGCGGCGACCGCGAGATCGACGATCCCATCCTCCTCGACGACGCCGAGCCGCGGGCTCCCCTCGCGGCTGAACGCGCAGAGCTTCATGACGCTGCTCCTTCGTGACGGGTGGCGCACGGACCCCGAGAGGGTGGCGTATCCGTACGATCGTACTCGAGGAACGCACCTCGATCCAAAACTCAGGATCCGCGCGTGCTGTTCTCGGCACGCAGGCGGTTGACCTCGGCATGCGCACGTCGAAGCGGCTCGGGCAGCCGGTAGCCGCGGGTGAAACGGAGCACGAACGCCCGCGCTGCCTCGAGCGAAATGCGATGGCCGACCGAGACGTAGACGGGCTTGATGCCCGTGCGCGTTCGCACGACCTCGCCGATCACTTCATCGCCATCGAGCAGGCGAACGTGGCTGCCGCGCCGCGCGCCGGGCTCGCGGTGCTCTCCCACGAGGCGACTCTTCGCGCAGCCGATGCTCGGAAGGCCAAGGCGAACGCCGAGATGGCACGCAAGGCCAAAGCGCCGTGGGTGGGCGCGGCCCTGACCGTCGCACAGCACGAGATCGGGCTGCGCGTGCAGCCTGCGGAAGGCCGCCAGCACGGGGGGAGCTCGCGGAACGAGAGATAGCCCGGTACGTACGGAAAGCGGGCTCGCGCGCGGACGCCGCTCGTCTCCACGACCTCGAGCGTCGCGGCATCGAGCACCACGACGGCAGCGAAGAGCTCTGGGCTGCCGCGGTCGTAGCTCACGTCGGCGCCGGCCACGAGGCGGATCTCGCCGAACTCGTCGCGATCGACGACCTCGCCGCAGAGCCGCTCCTGCAGCGCCCTCGCGCGGGCGATCTTCAGGAGCACATGCCTCCGTCGATTCGCAGCATGGTTCCGTTGATGTGGCGCGCGTCGTCGGAGGCGAGGAAGGCGATGGCGCTCGAAACGTCGGTCGGATCCCCGAAGCCGCCGAAGGGGAGGATGCGCCGCAGGAGCGTCGCGTCGGCTCCCGGCGGAACGGCGAAGGCCTCGTGGATCGGCGTCTTCACGGCACCGGGGCAGACGGCGTTGACGCGCACGCCCTGACGGCCGTACTCGATCGCGAGCTCCGACGTGAGCGCGAGAACCCCTCCCTTCGATGCCGTATAGGCTGCCGTCCAGGCATGCGCCTGCAGCGCGGCACTCGAGGACACGTTCACGATGACGCCGCCCCCATGGCCCAGAAAATGCGCGATGGCCTCGCGGCAGAGCAGGAACGTGCCGGTCAGATTGACGGCGAGGATCCGGTTCCAGTCGTCGAGCGAGACCTCGTGGCTGTTCTGGAAGCGCAGGATGCCGGCCACGTTGCACAGCACGTTGAGCCCGCCGTAGCGCTGCACGGCTTCGCGGACGGCCGCCCGCACCTGCGCCTCGTCGCCCACGTCACAGGCGCAGGCCGCGGCCTCGAAGCCCCGGGCCTGGATCGCCTCGACGGCGGCGGCGAGCCCTTCGGCCTGAACGTCGGCGCAGACGACCCGCGCGCCTTCCTGCGCGAGCCGCTCGGCCGTGGCCCGGCCAATGCCCGAGGCCGCTCCCGTCACGAGCGCGACACGCCCTTCGAGTCTCTTCATCCGTCCCCCTTTTCGCCCGAGCGGGCGCGCGGCCACGATATCATCGCGGCTCGCCCCGCGAAGGAGCCCAGCATGATCCTCGATCGGTTTCAGCTCAGGGACCGCGTCGCCGTAGTGACCGGCGCCGGCAAGGGCATCGGCGCCGCCATCGCCCTCGGCCTCGCCGAGGCCGGCGCCGACGTCGTCTGCGCGGCGCGAACGGAGGGCACACTCGAGGCCGTGGCCACGCGCATCCGCGGGCTCGGACGGCGCGCGCTCGTCGTACCCTGCGACGTCAACGAGCGGTCGCAGCTCGAGACGTTGGCAGCGCGGTCTCTCGACACCTTCGGGCGCGTCGACGTGCTCGTGAACAACGCGGGCGGCGCGCCGCCGAAGCCCTTTCTCCGAACCAGCGAGAAGGCCTTCGAGGACGCCTTCCACTTCAACGTCACGTCGGGCTTCGTCGCGAGCCGCCTCTTCGTGCCCTCGATGCAGGCCGCTGGCGGCGGGAGCATCGTGAACATCTCGTCGGCGCTCTCCCACCGCGTCGAGAAGGCCTTCGTGGCCTACGGCACGGCCAAGGCCGCCCTCAACCACATGACCGAGCTGCTGGCCTTCGAGCTGGCTCCGCTCGTGCGCGTGAACGCCATCGCGGTGGGCTCGATCGAGACCGAGGCCCTCACGCCCTTTCTCTCGAGCGGCGGCCTGCGCGAGAAGATGGAGGCCCTGACGCCGATGGCGCGCCTCGGCACGCCCGAGGACATCGCCGCCATGGCCCTCTACCTGGCGTCGCCAGCCTCCGCCTGGGTGACGGGCAAGATCTTCGAGGTGGACGGCGGCTGCGTTGCTTCCAACTGGCCGCTCGACCTCTCGGGGGCCTGATCCCGCGCGCGCAGCGATCCGTGCGTCTAGCCGTCGAGCCCCGCGAACGCTGCGTCGAGCAGCGCCTTCTGCTGCTCGCGGTGCAGGCGCATGGACCCGACCGCCGTGCTGGCGCTCGCCACACGTCCGGCGTAGGCGAGCGTCTGGCCCGGCCGCAGCAGCGCCTCGAGGCGCTCGCGAACGAACGTCCATGCGCCCATGTTGGCCGGCTCCTCCTGGACCCAGACGCAGGCGCCGGCCTTCGGATGACGCCGGATTGCCGCACCGAGCTCGGCTTCGGGCCATGGGTACATCTGCTCGAGCCGCACCACCGCCACGTCGCGCGGAGCGCCCGCCTTCTCGCGCGCCTCCAGCCGCTCGAGCACGTCGTAGTAGACCTTGCCGGAGCACAGGAGGACGCGCCGGACGGCCTCTGCCCTCGCGGCCTCGTCGTCGATCACCAGCCGAAACGCGCCGCTCGCCAGGTCCTGCGGCGAGGAAACGAAACGCGGCGCCCGCAGCATGCTCTTGGGCGTGAAGATCACCAGCGGGGCACGGAACCGCCGCAGCATCTGCCGCTGCAGCAGGTGGAAGTACTGCGCGGGCGTCGAGCAGTTTGCGACCTGGAGATTGTCTTCGGCGCAGAGCTGGAGATAGCGCTCGATGCGAGCGCTCGAATGCTCCGGCCCCTGCCCCTCGTAGCCGTGCGGCAGGAGCATCACGAGCCCGCTCATGCGTCCCCACTTGACGTGCGCAGACGCGATGAACTGGTCGATGATCACCTGCGCACCGTTGGCGAAGTCGCCGAACTGCGCCTCCCAGAGCGTGAGCGTCGTCGGATCGGCGAGGCTGTAGCCGTACTCGAAGCCCAGCACGGCCGCTTCGGAGAGCAGGCTGTCGTAGACCTCGAACCGCGCCTGGGTTGGCGTCAGGTGATCGAGCGGCGCGTACTCCTCGCCCGTCTTCTGGTTGACGATCACGGCGTGCCGCTGGCTGAAGGTGCCACGCGCGCTGTCCTGCCCGGAGAGCCGCACGGGGGTGCCCTCGATGAGCAGCGTTCCGAAGGCCAGCGCCTCTGCGAGCGCCCAGTCCACCGGGCCGCCCTCCGCGATCGTCTTGCTGCGCTTCTCCAGCATCGGCAGCAGCTTCGGATGCGCCTGGAAGCCGGCCGGCAGCCGCGCGATGCCCTCGGCCACCTGCGCCAGTCGCTCGATCGATACCGCGGTTACGGTCGGGCCCGCGGCGGCCGTTCGCGAGAAGCCGGTCCACGGACCGCGCGGCTCGTAGGGCTCGTCCGCCTCGGGACTGCGCGTCTTGATCATCTGGAGCGCCTGCGCGAGCTGGGCGTTCGAGTCGGCCTCGATGCGCGCGACGTCGTCCTCGCGCAGCAGGCCGAGCGCGAGGAGCTGGTCGGTATAGAGCTTGCGCAGCGGCGGCTGCTGGCGAATGCACTCGTAGAGCAGCGGCTGCGTATAGCTCGGCTCGTCGCCTTCGTTGTGGCCGTGGCGGCGATAGCCGAAGACGTCGATCACGACGTCGCCGCCGAAGCGCTGGCGGTAGGCGGTGGCGAGGCGCGTGCAGTGGATCACGGCCTCCACGTCGTCGCCGTTCACGTGGAAGATCGGTGCCTGGATCATCTTCGCGACGTCGGTGCAGTAGAGGGTCGAGCGAGTCTCCGCCGGGTTGGCCGTGAAGCCGATCTGGTTGTTGACGACGATGTGGAGCGTGCCGCCGGTCGAGTAGCCCGTGAGATGACAGAGATTGAGGGTCTCGGTCACGATGCCCTGCCCCGAGAAAGCCGCGTCCCCGTGGAGCAGCAGCGGCAGGATGGTGCGGCCCTTCTTGTCGCCCGCTCGCGTCTGCTTGGCACGCGCACGGCCCTCGACCACGGGATCGACCGCTTCGAGGTGTGACGGGTTCGAGGTGAGCGAGAGATGCACGTGCGCACCCGACCGCGTGACGCGGTCGGACGTGTAGCCCTTGTGGTACTTGACGTCGCCCGAGCCGAAGGGGCTGTCGAGCAGCGGCGCATCCTCGAACTCCGAGAACAGCGTCTCGAGAGAGCGGCCCATGATGTTCGAGAGCACGTTCACCCGCCCGCGGTGCGCCATTCCGAAGACGATCTCGACGATGCCGTGGGTGGGCGCGTCCTCGACGATCATGTCGAGGAGCGGAATGATGGCCTCGGAGCCCTCGAGCGAGAAGCGCTTCTGGCCCAGGAACTTGGTGTGAATGAAGCGTTCGAAGAGCTCGGCCGCGGCGATCTTCTGCAGGATGCGCAGCCGGTCTTCCGTCGAGACGGGGCTCGTGTTCTGCGTCTCCTCGAGATGGCGCTGTAGCCAGAGCTTGCGGCCGGGCTCCTGGATGTGCGTGAACTCGACGCCGATCGAGCGGCAATACGTGGCCTTGAGGCGCTCCAGGATCTCGCGCAGCGTCTGGATCGTTCCGCCGGGCAGATCGCCCGCGATGAAGGGCTGGTCGAGGTCTTCCTGGCCGAATCCGTAGTGGGCAGGATCGAGCTCCGGGAAGTAGGAGGAGTCGGCGCCGAGGGGATCCTTCTTCGCAACCCGGTGGCCGCGAGCCCGATAGGAATGGATGAGCCGGAGCACCCGGGCGTGCTTCTCGGCCAGGTGCGGTGCGACGTCGCCGAGGGCCGCGGTCGGGGCCGGACCTGCCTCGCGAACGCGGGCCGGGGGAGCCGGTGCTACGACCGGCGGCGCCTCGAGCGGACGCTCCTCCTCTTCCTCGCGGAAGAGCTGCGCCCAGCTCGGATGGACGGACGTCGGATCGACCTCGTAGCGCTGGCGGATCTCTTCCACGAGCGCCGCGTTGACACCGAACTCCGTCAGGACTCCCGAGGCCGGCTCCTCGCTCGACCAGCTTCCCGAATCCGCCGCATCGTCCGGAGCCTTCTCCGGCGACCGCTCTTCCCGCCTCATGCCCGCGCCCATCCTCGACCGTCCACGGTCCACCGTTCATCAACGGGCCCGGGGCCTGGCCATGATTCTGGCGCACCCCTCGAGCCCGGCGCTCCAATCTAGCCCTGGCGCGGGGGGCGCGCCCGTCAGGCCGCGCCGGGGCGCACCGGGAGGCCGAGCTTGTGAAGACGGTAGACGACCGACCCGCGGCTCACGCCGAGGCGTCGCGCCATCTCGGCGAGATTGCCCTGGCAGTCGTAGAAGAGATGGGCGAGCTCGTCGCGTTGACGCCGCTCACAGGCATCGCGCAGGGAGCCGGCCGCCGGGTCGCAGATCGCGCTCTCGACGTCCTCCAGCGTGATGGCGCCGCTGCGGGCACGCTGCACGGCGTGCTGCAGCACGTCGCCAAGTTGATCGAGATTCCCCGGCCAGGGATGGCTGCGGAGCGCGGTCACCACCGGTGCGGGCACGCGGATGTCGTGCAGGCCGCCGAGGCGTGCGAGCCGCCGCACGAGCGCCGGCACGAGCTCCCGCAAGTCGTCGATGCGGTCGCGCAGGGCCGGCACCGCGATCACGTCGCTCGCCAGCGCAGCGGCGAGGCCGGAATCGAAAGCGCCCGTGCGCACGAGCTCCTCGAGATCGGCGGCGGTCGACGCCACGATGCGGCGCTGCGGGCGCTCCCGAGCCTCCGCCCCTGCGGCCAGCTCGCGGGAGAGCGCGGCGAGCCAGCACGCCTGCTCCGCGGCGCTGAGGGTCTCGATCCCCTCGAGATGGACGAAGCCGGCCTCCGGCAGTGGCGCATCCGCCCCGGCCATCGCAACGCGAACGATCGGCAGCGAGCCAAAGGGCCCGCGGGCATGGAGCTCGGCGACGGCGGCAGCACGGCCTCGCTCGCACTCGCCGCGCACCAGCACCGGCGAGGCACCCGGCGCGAGCCGTGCGAGCTGCTCCCGAACCCGCCGGATCCGGCTGCTCGAGCCGGCCAGCCAGTCGGCAGGGGCGAGCTCGGGCGCGACGCGGCTCGCGAGCAGCCGGCCCCGGTCGATGAGGCGGCCGAGGTCGTCGGGAAGGGTCATCAGCTCGCCGCCCCCGGAGCCGAGCGCGGGCAGGGACGTGGCCACGTCTGCCTGCTCCGTCAGCACGATCACGGGGGTGCCGGCCACCTCGCGGATCCGGCGCAGGAGATCGATGCCGCCCGCGCGGGGCATCCGGAGATCCGCCACGACGAGGTCGGGCTCCGAGCGGCGATAGCAGGCCCAGCCCTGAACGCCGTCGGCCGCCTGCACCACGCGCAGGCCCACCTCTTCGAGCTCCTCCGTGAGCAGCTCGCGAACCTCGCGCCGATCGTCGACGACCAGCACCAGCCCGGTCATGGACCGTCTCCGGTGCGCGGAAAGCCGCGCGCAGCATCACCCCGCGCGGCACTGTATCAGAGTGACACCGAACTGCGGCAACAAAAAAATGCGGCACGCCGGAAAGGCCGATCCGCCCCCCCCGAACGGGGGCTACAGGAGCTTCTCGATCTCCGGGTCCGAGAGCCCCGCCTCCCGCAGCACCTGGCGGGCGTCGGCGTGGAGCGGGGACGCCGCGCGGCGGGCGCCGAGGGTCTCGCCCTCGATCCGGAAGGGAGGCCCGACGGTTTCGAAGCGGCCGGCCGTCTCGTGCTCGATCTCGTAGAGGTATCCCATCGTCCGCGCCTGCGGGTCGTCGATGGCCTCGTCGACGCGCTGTACCGGAGCCCAGATGAGACCCGCCGCGTCGAGGGTCGGCCGCCACTGCGCGAGGGTTCGCTGCCCGAAGACGCCCTCGAGCTCTGCGACCAGCGCCGCCGAGTTCGCCACGCGCTTGAAGCCGTCGGCGAAACGCTCGTCGGTCTCGAGCTCGGGCCGGCCCACGCCACGGCAGAGCTTCCCCCAGTAGGGCTCGGGATCGATCATGACGAGGAGAAGCCAACGACCGTCGGCTGTCGGATAGCTGTTCCAGAGCGGGTTCGGCGGAGCCCGGCGATCGTGGCGCTTCGCTGGCGCCCGCGTCACCAGGGCGTTCGCGACGTCCGTTCCGAGGATGTGTAGGCCGGTCTGCAGCAGCGAAACCTCGACGTAGCGACCGCGACCGTCGGCATCGCGCAGCCGCATCGCCGCGAGGATCCCGCAGACGAGATTCACCGCGGCAGCGTGGTCGCCCACCGCGGGGCGCTGCAGCGACGGCGGCACGCCTTCGTCGTGCATCACGTCCATCATGCCGGTGCGCGCCCAGTAGGCCGCATAATCGAAGGCCGGCCGATCGGCCTCCTCACCGGCGCCGCCGTAGCCGTTGATCGCGCCCACGATCAGGCGCGGTCGGCGCGCGAGCAGCGTCTCGTGATCGACGCCGTACTTCTTCCGCCGGCCGGGCAGGAGGTTCGTGATCACGATCTCGGAAGTGTCCACGATGCGCAGCAGCGCCTCCCGCGCCTCCGCGCGGCCGAGGTCGAGCATCACCGAGCGCTTGCCCCGGTTGTCCATGTGAAAGGGCGGGTTCTCGTCGAAGTCGCAGGCGTAGCCGGCGTAGCGGGGTCGGCTGCGCCGATAGAGCTCTCCCCGGGGCGGCGTCTCGATCTTCACGACTTCGGCCCCGAGATCGGCCAGCAAGGCGCCGGCAGCCGGAACTGCGACGTAGTTGGCGATCTCGACGACGCGAACGCCGGCAAGAGGCAGGCTCATGAGGGGTCTCCCTGGCGGCGGGTGGCCCCCCAGCGTATCAGGCGGATGCCGCCTGGATCCACCCGAATGACCTCCGCCCCCCGATCACGCGCCGCCGGGCGCCGGCGCGAGGATCGCGAGCACGAGAAGGCGAACCTTTCCGCTGTTACGGATGCCGTGCGGCACTCCGGCGGGCGCAACCAGCATCTCGCCCGCACGCATGGCGATCTCGCTTCCGTCCAGCAGGAACTCTCCGCTCCCCTCGAGCACGAGATAGACCTTGTCGGTCTCGGCGTGCGCGTGAAGCGCGTGCGCCTGGCCGGGCTCGAAGGCGTTGAGGCCTGCCATGAGGCGTGGCGACCGGAACAGCGTCGCCTTGCCCATCTTGTTCGCGTCGTAGATTGCGTGCTCCGCCGGTCGGATCAGCGCCGGATGCTCCATCTACCCTCCCTTCGCTGCGAGAATTGCACGCGCCAGGCTCGTCACATCCGGGAAGCGCGGGCAGTCCACGCCCTGCCAGTCGTCGTGAGGATCCACGAGCACGGCATGCAGTCCGGCTCGGCGTGCACCGAGCACGTCGATGGCGTACAGGTCGCCCACGTGAAGCGTGCGCTCGGATGCGCAGCCGCTGCGGGTGAGCGCATGACGGAAGATCTCGGGATCGGGCTTCTCGACGCCAACCACGGCCGAGTCGACGATCTCGTGGAAGAGATCGCGAAGACCCGCGTCGCCGAGCTTGCGTTCGCAGCTGCCGTCAGAGTTGCTCACCACCACGAGCACGAGGCCCGCATCGCGCAGGAGCGAGAGGCTCTCCGGCAACCCCGGCGGCACCCGTGACCACAGGCGGTCGCTGCCCTCGGGGCTGCGAAGCGCAGCCGCGAGCCGCGCAACGAGCATCTGCTGCTCCGGGCGAGGCAGATCGGCCGCGAGGCCGGCATCGAGCATGCACTCGAGGTAAGCCGTCATCGTGTTGGGCGCCTCGGTCGATCGGCCACCGGAGAGAATGCGGTCGAGCCGCGGCCGTGCCGCCGCCTCTGCGCGGGCGATCCTCTCCCGATCGAGCGTGAAGCCGAGCCTACCCGCCTGCTCGGCCACGAAGCCGTGATCCCAGTGGACGAGTGTGTTGCCAGCATCGAGGAAGAGGGCCTCGAGCTCGCCGAGAGGGAGGGCCTGCGGCGGCATCGTGGAGTCTCCCGGACGCGTGCCGGCAGCGGCCGCGGGGCGGTAGCATGCGCCCGGCGCGCACCGCTTGCAACGCGCGCGGGAGGTGCGGCGTGTTCTGGCTCATCTGCGCGGCGATCGGGCTCTTCGCGGGCACCCTCGGCGGCCTGCTCGGCGTGGGCGGCGGCATCGTGATGGTGCCGGCCTTCACGCGCATCCTCGGCCTCTCGATGAAGCAGGCCATCGGCACCTCCATGGGCGTCATCTTCTTCACCGCGATCTCCGCCTCGTGGCGTCACTGGCAGCTCGGCAACGTGCGGCCCGAGGTCGTCATCGTGGTGGCGGCCCTCTCGATGATCGGCGCCTGGCTCGGCGCGAGCCTCAGCGCACACACGTCCGAGCGCACGCTGCGGGTCCTGTTCGCGATCTTCCTGATCGTCACGGCGACGGACATGCTCGCGAAGGCCTGGGCGATGGGCGACGAAACGCCGCCGGCGGCGCCGGCTTCCGCGTCGCGGTAGCGGAATCGGCGCTGGCGCTCAGCCGACCCGGAAGCGCGCCAGGGCGTCGTGCCCGCGAGCGAGCTCGCGCTCGAGCTGCGGAGCCTCCCCCCCGAGTTCCGCGCCCCTGAGCCGGGCCACGCGAACGATCGCTTCGTCCTCGAGCGGACGGGCCAGCGAGAGCTCGGTGCGACGGAGCAGCACGTCGTCGAGATGAAGCGCCATCTCGCAGCGAACGGCGTGCACGACCTCGGCGCCGATCACGGGCGATCCCTCCTGGAGAGGAGCCGCGAGCTCCCCTCGGCCCTCCGTGAGCGCGAGGAGCTCCCGAACGCGGGTGCCGAAGCTTCGCAGCAGGTGCTCGCCCGAGGCCGGGTCGAGCGCCGGCGGCAGCGAGCGGCGCTCAGACTCGAGCCACGCATCGTGCTGCTCGAAATCGCTCTCCGGCAGTCGCGGAAACCCTGCACGCTGCGGCGCGGGAGGGCGCCCGAGCTTGCGACAGGCGAGCGCGACAGCGCGCGCCGCGACCGACCGCGCCGCCGTCCATTTGACACCGACGAGCGTCACGAGGCCCTCGACGCCGTCCTCCCGTGCGTGATCCACGAGAAGGGCCTTCTTCTCGAGCTCGACCTCCCCCCCGCCCATTGACGCGGCGCTCTGCGGCAGCATGCCGCCGTAGACGCCGACCACGTCGTCGGGCCGGAGACGGAACGGCGGATAGACCGCATTCACCTCGTCGAGGAAGAGACGCACGTCGGCCGGCGTGATGCGGAATGCGTCGGGATCGCCGCTCCACGGAAGATGCCGCGTGCCTACCAGCGAGAGATCGTGCCATGGCACGACGAAGAACAGGCGCGTCCCGCGATCGAGCAGCGCGTCCCGGTCGCGAAATTCGCCCCGGCCCTCGAGACCCACCCCCGGGCCGGACAGAAGGCGCCGCGTCACGAGGTTGAGCGCCTTCGAGTGGTGGAAGCGGGTGGGGGTCGGCCCGGCACCCAGCCGTGCGAGGAGCGCGTCTGCCCAGGGCCCCGCCGCATTGAGCACGACGCGCGCACGCACGTCGTGCGTGGCGCCCGTCTCGGCGTCGCGGACGCGCACGCCCTCCACCCGCTCGCGCGATCCGAGCCGCTCCACCACCTCGGCCTGATTCGCGACCGCCGCGCCGGCGAGAGCCGCAGCGGCGAGCAGCGCCAGCAACAGCCGCTCCGTGCTGAAGGTCTGGCAGTCGTACCAGAGCGCACCGCCCGTGACGCCCGTTCCGGCGAGCCCGGGCAGCAGATCGAGCATGGCGCCGCGGCGGATCGTGCGGCCGCGCGGAATGCGCTTGTCCGGAGCACCCCGCGGGCTGCGCCGCACCCCGAGCACGTCGTTCACCAGCAGCCCGAGGGCCATCGCCTCGCGGCTGCGGAGCGCGTGGCCGTAGGTCGGCATCACGAAGGGCATCGGTTGCACGAGATGCGGCGCGAGCTCGAGAAAGCGGCGGCGCTCGGAGACGGCCTCGAAGAAGCGAGGCAGGTGCGCGTGCTGCAGATACCGGAGCCCGCCGTGGATCACCTTGAGGCTCTGCGAAGAGGTGGCTCCCCCGAAGTCGTGTCGCTCGAGCAGACACACCGAGAGGCCGCGCCGCGCGGCCTCGAAGGCAGCGCAGACGCCGTAGATGCCGCCGCCCACGATCGCGAGATCGTGAACGCGCTCCGCCATCGCGGCGAGATCCCGCTTCATGCGCGCGCCTCCCGCGGCTCGTAGAGGGCCGGCTCCAGAAAGCGGCGGCGCCAGAGCTGGAAGACCATGAGACCCCAGAGCAGATGGCTGTGGTTCGCCCGGCCCTCCTCGTGCTCGCGCACGAAGCGTGCGACGGCCGCGGGCTCGAACAGGCCCGTCGCGCACATCTCGGACTCCGAGAGCAGCGCACGCAGGAGCGGGTTCCACTCCCGGTTGAGCCACGTCTTGAGCGGCATGCTGAAGCCCTGCTTGCCGCGCTGCAGGATCTCGGCCGGGAGATACCGCGCGTAGGCTCGCTTGAGGACGCGCTTGCGCTCGCGGCCTCTCCACTTGAGCCGGCTCGGGATGCGAAGCGCGAGATCGATCACCTCGTTGTCGAGATACGGAACACGCGTCTCGAGCGACGGCGCCATCGCCATGAGATCGACCTTCACCAGGATGTCCTCGGGCAGGTAGAAGGTCGTGTCGCAGAAGAGCTGGCGCTCGAGACGATCCCGGCCCGGGTTGTCGAGGTGTGCGAGCGCCGTCCGGGCCGCGCCATCGGACACCTCCGCCAGCACTTCCGGCAGGTAGAGGGCCCGGCGCTGGTCGGGCGAGAGAAACGTCATCCAGCGCAGGTGCTGCCACGTGGCCGGAAGCGCGGCTCCTTCGAGGAAGCGCTTCAGGTTGTTCCGAAGATCCTTCTTCGCCTCCGATTCCGGAATCCGCTCGCCGAGCGCGAAGAGGCCGCG
>CAYOIG010000335.1:0-4785 GCA_964403915.1 uncultured Myxococcaceae bacterium | reverse complement strand
CATGCGTCATGATCGTGGGCCCGAGCATGCCGTGGCCGATGGTGTAGATCGGCGGCGGCGTCTTGAACTTCGACTGCTCCTGATTGAAGATCACGCTCTGCATCGCGGTGCCGCCCTGGCCGCCAAACTCCTTCGGCCAGGTGATGCAGGCCCAGCCTGCGTCGAACTTCTTGGCTTGCCACGCCTTCGCTGCGCGGATCGACTGCTCGTCCTCGCGCTCGGCGAGCGGGTCTCCCGCCGGCTCGTTCGGATCGATCAGCTCGGCATTGGCCTCGAGCCAGGCGCGTGCCTTCGCGCGGTAGGCGGCCTCTTCGGGGGTGTCGTTGAAGTCCATGCTCGGATTCCTCTCGCGTCTCGTGAGACGGGTGAAGCAGGGAGGTTGGAAACGTCCGGGGCCTACGCGGCCTCGCGCGCTTCGAGGCGTGCGACCAGCTTCTCGCGCCACTCGCTCTGGCTGCCGAGCACGAGGCTCAGCAGCTTCGCGCGGCGATAGAAGAGATGGCAGTCGTATTCCCACGTGTAGCCGACCCCGCCGTGGATCTGGATCATCTCCTGCGCCGCGAGGTCGAAGGCATCGCTCGCCGAGACGCGCGCACCGCAGGCGGCGAGCGGCAGCTCGTCGCTCCCGTGGCTGAGCGCCCAGGCGCCGTAGTAGGCGTTCGAGCGCGCGAGCTCGATGGCGCAGAAGAGCTCGGCAAAGCGGTGCTTGAGCGCCTGGAAGGATGCGATGGGGCGCCCGAAGGCGTAGCGGCCCATGGCGTACTCGCGCGTGATCTCGAGCGCGCGCTGCGCACCGCCGAGCTGCTCGAAGGCCATGAGCACCGCAGCGCGATCGAGCACCTGCTCCACCAGCTCTCCGCCCTTTCCGGGAGCGCCGACGATCTCGACGGGAGCCTTCGCGAACACGAGCTTCGCCTGGGAGCGGCTGGGATCGAGAGACTCGAGCGAGGTGCGCGTGACGCCGCTGCCCTGCAGATCGGCGAGCGCGAGAGAGAGCGCACCGTCGGTGTCGCGTGCGAGCACGAGCGCGATGCCCGCAACGTCGCCATCGGCCACCGGGAGCTTCTCTCCCGTGAGGCGCCCGCCTTCGATGCGGGCGCGGATGCTCGAGGGATCGAGGTCTCCCGCACCCTCGGCGATGGCGAGCGTGCCGATGAGCTCGCCCGAAGCGAGACGCGGAAGGAGCTTCTTCTTCTGCTCCGCGCTCCCAGCCAGCAGCAGCGCCTCGGTCGCGAGATAGACGGAAGAGGAGAACGGAATCGGAGCCAGCGAGCGGCCGACCTCCTCGGCGATCAGCACCAACTCGAGGTAGCCAAGGCCAGCGCCGCCGTATTCCTCCGGCACGGCGGCTCCGAGCCAGCCCATCTCGCCCACGCCCTTCCAGAGCGCCGCATCGTAGAGATCCTTGCCCTCGAGCACGCGGCGGCAGGTCTCCAGCGGCGAGTGCTCCACGAGGTAATCGCGGGCCGTCTTCTGGACCAGCTTCTGGTCCTCGGAGAAGTCGAAGTTCATCGGGGGCTCCTGTGCGACTGATTGAGGAGTCAATCGGGCCGCCAGTATAGAGCGCAAACCGATCCCTTCGACCCACCGGTCACCCGGCGCTCGAGGCTCTCTTCTGCGTCCGGTGTGCCATCCGTTTCCCCATCCTGGCGGCCCGCCGGTAGACTCGGGGGTCAGGGGTGCGGGGAGGTTTCCGTGGCGTCGTCTCGGGCCCCGTGGAGCATGGCTGGCACCGGCTTCGCGCTCGGCGTTGCCGCCGGGGTTGGGGCCGGGCTCTGGGCCGTGGCCCCGTCGTCGGGCCCGGCGGCGCGGGCGCTGGCGGCGCTGCTGATCCCGGCAGCCCTTCTCGGCGTCGCCGGGGCGGTCGGTCTGCCGGCGGCGACGTGGGCGGTGGGTGCGAGACGGCAGGCGGAGCCTCGGCCGCCGCAGCGCCCGTCCAGGCTCCTTCGCAGGATACTTCTCGCCTGCGGGGGCATTGCGGCGGCGGGCCTTCTCGCCCTGGCCCTGCAGCGCGGGCTGACGCTGGCCTTTCCGGCCCTGGGCTGGCGCCCGCGCCTTGGCGCGAGCTTCGGGCTCTGGCTGCTCGCGGCCGTGCTGG
This sequence comes from uncultured Myxococcaceae bacterium, assembly GCA_964403915.1. GTDB lineage: Bacteria > Myxococcota_A > UBA9160 > UBA9160 > UBA9160 > MYXO. The sequence goes on along the minus strand of CAYOIG010000335.1, from coordinate 2,687 downwards.
GCGCACGCCTGCTCGCGGGGGTCACCAGCGGGCGATTGCGCCTCGCGGGCGCAGCCGCCGCGCTCGCGGCCTGCATCGCGCTCCTTGCGGGGGGGCGCACGCAGGGCACCGGCCCGATGACCGAACCGGCACCGGGGCTGCCCGTGGCCACGGGCCCTTCGCGCCCGAACCTCGCCCTCATCGTGCTCGACACGACGCGTGCCGACCGGCTCTCTCTCTACGGCCATGCGCAGCCGACGAGCCCCTTTCTCGACGAGCTCGCAAAGGACGCCACCGTCTACGACGACGCGATCTCGCCCGCGCCGTGGACGCTCCCGACCCATGCGTCGCTCTTCACGGGCCAGCTCCCCTCGGTGCACGACGCCACCACCGAGCACCGCTACCTCGACGATCGCTTCGTGACGCTGGCGGAGATCCTGCAGCGCGCGGGCTACGACACGGCGGGCTTCAGCTCGAACTCCGTCGCCGGCAGCATCTACAACCTGCAGCAGGGCTTCGCCCGCTTCGAAGACGTGTGGCGTCTGCGCGCGAAGGCCGGCGACGATCCGCTCGCGCGCATCCTGCCGACCCCCGTCGTGCGCTGGCTGGAGACGGGGACGACGGAGGGCGACAAGGGAGCGGGCCTCGTCAATGGTCTCGTCGAGGGATGGCTCGAGGGACGGGCTGCTGCCGGCGACCGGCGCCCCTTCTTTCTCTTCGTGAACTACGTGGAGGCACATCTTCCCTACTCCGCTCCGGAGCCGTGGCGAAGCCAGTTTCTCCGCGGGCCCCTCTCGCCGCGGCTTGCAGCCGTCACCAGCGCCGATGCGCCGGACGTCGTCTTCCAGCTCATGGGCACGGATCAGAAGCTGACGGAGGAGGAGCTGCAGCGGATCGGCGAGCTCTACGACGCGGGCCTCGCCTATCAGGATTTCCGACTGCGCGAGCTCGTCGGCAGCCTCGCGCAGCGGGGCCTTCTCGACGACACGCTGCTCGTGATCGTGAGCGACCACGGTGAGAATCTCGGAGATCACGGCGGTCTGCTGAGCCATGCCTTCTCGGTGCACCAGACGCTGGTGCGCGTGCCGCTCGTCGTGCGTCATCCGGCACTCTTTCCGCGCGGCGCTCGCATTCCGGGGCCGGTCTCGACGCTCTCGATCTTCGCGACCCTGCTCGCGGCGGCGCACGTCGATCCGGATCCTGCCTGGCCGCCCGCTGCGGGCCCGCTTTCCCCCGGCGAAGCGGACGGCACACGCCATGCGGTGTCGGAGTACGGGCTCCCGGTGTACGAGCTCAGCCTGCTCGCAAACGAGGCGCGGGGCACCGACATCCGGCCCTTCGCCGTGCGCCTGCGCGCCGTGCAGGACGCCTCGCACAAGCTCGTGCTGCCCTCCGAGGGGCCGGCGCGGCTCTACGATCTCGCGCAGGATCCGGCCGAGGATCATCCGCTCGCGGCCGAGGGCCGCAACGAGGCCGAGCGTCTCGCGCATGTGCTCGGCGAGCAGCTCGCCTCCTCGCCCGGCGCGGCCGGAAGCTCCACGCCTGGTCCCGGTGGTCTCGACGCGGCGACCCGGGATGCGCTGCGCGCGCTGGGCTACGTGCGCTAGGGCGCTCAGGGCCGAACGGCGTAGAAGGCGTTCACGGGATGGCCGAAGTCGAGGCTCTCGAAGCGCGTGAAGCCGGCCTCCTCGACCATGCTCCGCAAAAGATCCGCGTGCAGGCCCAGCGTTCCGAGGCCGGCGCCGCCGGGCTCGGAGAGCGCCGAGGACATGCAGGTGAGGACCGAGGTTCCGTACATCATGGGCGCCATCGGGTTGCGCGCGACGTTCTCTTCGAAGCTCGCGTGCGACTTGATCTCGCACACGAGCCAGGTGCCGTCGTCCCGGATCGCCCGGCGAATCGCACGCACGGCCCCGGCCGGATCCGTCATGTCGTGCAGGCAGTCGAGCGTGAGAACGAAGGTGAAGCGCGCATCGTCGGGGAGCGGCTCCTGCGAGACGTCGTGGAAGAAGGCGTTCGTGATTCCGGCCTCCTCGCGGTTGGAATCGGCACGATCGAGCGCGTGGCGCGAGAGCTCCCAGCCGTGGAACTCGGAACGCGGGAAGGCCCGCGCCAGCGCCAGCAGGGACTGGCCCGCTCCGCAGCCGACGTCGGCGACGGTCGCGCCCTGCTCGAGCGCTTCGCGCACACCGCCCAGCCGCGGGATCACCAGCGGCACGAGAAGGGCCCGGAACCAGGGCGCGACGCCGCGTTCGACGCCGCGTGCGCCCTCCGGCCCGGCCGCGTCGTAGGGAAGACCGAGCCCGGTGCGGAAGGCCTCGGGGAGCTGTTCGAGAACCGCCATCGTCTGCGGCAACGAGGCGAAGAATCCTGCGCCGAAGGCCGGATGGGTCTCGTCTGCCAGCACCGCCGCGCCCTCGGGCGATAGCGCGAAACGTCCCTCACCCCGGTAGTCGAGGATGCCCGCCGCTCCCTGCTGCTGCAGCCACTCGCGCAGCCAGCGCTCCGAGAGTCCGGTCTTCGTGGCCAGATCCTCGCTCGTGACGTCGCCGCCCGCGGCGAGGGCACGGTAGAGGCCGAGCCGATCGCCCAGGCAGATCATGGCCGACGTCATCGCGCCACCGAGCGCGCCGAAGACGCGCTTCGCGTAGAGCTTGAACCTCTCGGGATCGATCGGTTGAGCGGCGCCCGTCATGGTCTCTCCGGCT
>CAYOIG010000334.1:0-6581 GCA_964403915.1 uncultured Myxococcaceae bacterium | reverse complement strand
TCGGAACCACCGCCCATGCCGCGGCACAGCGCCTCGCCGAGGCCATCGACTCCGTGATGCGCGATCCGAATCCAGAGATCGGCGACCAGCAGCAGGGTGCCGCCGTGACCTACGGCGGTGTCGGCGCCGCGCGCTCCACCGAGAGCTTCTTCGACTCGGATCTCATCCTCATCTGGAGCGGGAACCCGGCCTACACGCAGATCCCGAACTTTCACTTCCTCACCGAGGCCCGCTATCACGGCGCGACCATCGTCTCGATCGCGCCCGACTACAACGCGTCGGCGATCCACGCCGACCTCTTCGTCCCCGTGAGGCCCGGCACCGACGTCGCGCTCGCGCTCGCGATGGCGAAGCTGATCCTCGACGAGAAGCGCTACGACGCCGCGCTCCTGCGCGAGCAGACCGATCTGCCGATTCTCGTCCGCCTCGACACGAAGAAGTTTCTGCGCGAATCCGACCTCGTCGAGGGCGGCTCGGACGAGGTGCTCTACCGCTGGGACCTCGCCCGCAATGCGATCGAGGTCGCCCCGACCGAGAGCCTCGCCCTCGGCGCGAGCGACCCGGCCCTCGAGGGGAGCTTCGAGGTGAAGACGCTCGCCGGCCCCGTGATGGTGCAGCCGGTCTTCGAACGGCTGAAGGCCGAGGTGGCGCCGTGGAGCCCCGAGGCTGCGAGCCGCGTCTGCGGCACCCCGCCCGGCGTGATCCGCCGGCTGGCGCGCATGCTGGTCTCGGCGAAGGCCGCATCGAATGTCGAGACGCTCTGCCTCGGAAAGATCTACCACGGCGACGCGATCATGCGCGCGCAGATTCTCGTCTTCGTGCTGGCCGGGCATCTCGGAAGACCGGGCGCAGGCTACGTCTCGGTTTCGAATCTCGCAGCCGATGGGCACGGCCCGATTCTCGGCGACAGCCGCGGGCTGCTCGCTCCCGATGCGAAGTTCAAGCGGCGCCACGCGGCGGCGCTGGTGCGAGATCACCTGCTCCGGCGGCCGCCGCCGCGCGAGGTGCTTCGCGGCCTTTCGGAGGCCTTCGTCGAGGCGAGGGGCATGTCGAGCGCGACGCTCTTCTGGCAGCTCCATGGCGGCGTGATCGACGTCTCGGCCGGGCCCTGGGATCCGGAGCTCCCGCGCGGCGTTCGAGAATACGTGCGCGAGGCGCTCGACAAGAACTGGCAGCTCGTGGAGCCGGCCCCCGAGAAGCGCCCGCGCGCGCTGCTCGTGATGGCGGGCAACCCGCTGCGGCGGGTGCGCAGCGCGCACCGGCTGCGCGAGGTGCTGTGGCCGAAGCTCGACCTCGTGGTCGTCTCCGACATCCGGATGAGCTCGACGGCCCGCTTCGCCGATTACGTCCTTCCCGTGGCAGCGTCGTACGAGAAGGCGAACGCCTCGAGCTTCATCAACCAGTTCTTGCTGGTGCACGCGGCGAAGGCCGCCACTGCGCCGGTTGGCGAGACGAAGGACGAGTGGGAGATCGCCTGTCTTCTGGCGCAGAAGGTTCAGGAGCGGGCGAAGGCGCGTGGCATCTCGAGCTTCACCGGACGCCGCGGCGAGCCCCGGCGCCTCGATCAGGCCTGGGAGAGCGTGACGAAGCAGGGGGAGTTCGGCGCGAAGGATGCCGAGAAGCTCGCGCGCCTGCTGATCGAGCGCTCGACCAATCTCGACACCACGAGCTTCGAGGCGGTGGCAGAGCGCGGCTGGGCTCGCGTCACCTCACTCGGAAGGGGCCCCATCAACGCCTCGTCGGCCACCGACTGGGCTCCCGGCGAGGCGATCACACCCTATCTCTGGCACGTTCGCGACAAGAAGCCCTGGCCGACGCTCACGGGCCGTGTGCAGTTCTACATCGACCACGACTGGTATCTCGAGCTCGGCGAGGCGCTGCCCGCCTTCAAGGAGCCGCCGAAAGCGGGCGGAGACCATCCGCTCCAGATGACGGGCGGACACACGCGCTGGAGCATCCACTCGCTGCAGCGCGCCGACGCGATGATGCTGCGGCTCCAGCGCGGCGAGCCGGCGCTCTACGTCGCGGTCGAGGATTCGCGCGCGCGCGGCATCGCGGACTGGGATCGCGTCGAAGTTACGAACGACGTCGGCCGCTTCCGCGTACGCGTGAAGGTGTCGCCGGCGATCCGTCCCGGGCAGGTCGTCCTGTACCACGCGTGGGAGGACTACCAGTTCGAGGGCGGTATCGGGCACCGCAACGTGCTCGCCACGCCCCTCAACCCGCTCGGCCTCGTGGGGGGCTATCCCTACCTCGATCCGACGTTCGGGATCCGCCACCCGGGCATGAACGATCGCGACACGCGGGTGGAGATCCGGAAGGTCTGAACGAGGCGCGGGGGCGGCCCAGGCCGACCTGCTCCGGGCTCGGACCGGGGCTACTTGCCCTTCTTGGCCGGCGGCGCCTGTGCGGGCCTCGCCTTGGCCGCGGCGGCGGACGCCTTCTGGCTCTTGCCCGCCGTGTTCTGCTTCTTCTGCTTGTCTTTCGACTTCGGAGACTTGTCGCCCACGGAGCACCCCCTTAGGTTCGAGTAAGAAAAGAGAGAATGCGCTGCGCTCGACGTTACCACCTCCGCCGCGGATGAACCGGCCCCGGGGGCGTGCCAGGGCCGGGCGCTCCTGCACCGAGTGGCACGAGTGACGCACCACCTTCAGATCTTGCTTCGTTGAGTCGCTGCCGTGCGCTGCGCCGGCTCATCAGCTTGCGGGTGCCCTCGCGCTTCGCCACGGCGAAGAAGAGCGGTGCCTTCAGCAAGAGGCCGACCGTGAACGCGATCCGCTTCGGCCACGGAGCCGGCACGGCGGGATGCTTCCACTGCTCGGCCAGGGCGCCGAACGTGGAGCGCACCGCCCACCGCGCGTAGCGACGTCCTTCCGCGGCGAGTTCCGCGTCCGGCTTCGCGTACAGCGCATCGCGCGCCTGCTCGCGAGCCGGCCCCATCAGCTGCACCCAGGTGCGCACGGTGCCGAACCCTTCGCAGCGCTCCTCCCCGGGAAGAAACTCGCCTTGCATCTCGCGGCCGAGGTCGCCGTATGCAGCGTCGGTCATCAGCAGATACTCGTTGCTCGGGACCGAGTTCTTCAGCAGACGATGGGCGAGAATCACGTCGGTGCCTGCGATCTGCGGCAGCCCCGCGATGGTGTGATACACCGCGCGGCCGCTGTGCACGATGATCTTGAGCCGTAGCTCCTCGAGGTGATGGCAGCTGGCGCAGTTGCAGGGCGTCGCCTCCGCCGTGCGCACGATGCCCTCGAGGAAGGCCTCGAAGAAACGCGGCAGTTTGGTGCGAACATCGGCGAGCACCTTGCGCCAGCCCTCCTCGTCCCCCGGATGCGAGGCCGAGAGGAACACAGCGTCGCCTTCGATCGCGTGAAGGGTCAGCGGGATGTCGACCTCGTGCAGGATCGTTTCGATCAGGAAGGTGATGGCCTGCTGGCCGTGCACCGCCGCGAGCTGGTTGGCGACCATGAACTTCGTGTAGCCGCTGATGTCGGCCAGAATCAGAACGGCGCGTCGCTCGCTCGCTTCCAAGGCGCATCCCTCCGCTCGCGGCGTGTCCACCCGGGAGATCCGCGGGACATCCGGGGCGCGTCGAGCCTGCGACGAGTATGGCTCGTCGGTGGGATTCGACCCCCCGGCCTCATGGCCGAGGCTCTCCTCGACGACGCGGTGGCCAGTCACTTCCCACAGAGCGCCTCGCACGGCCGCCCGTCGCCGTCCCCGTCCAGATGTGACGCTCCGCAGCGAGTCAGATGGAAGCGCGCCTCCTCGCAGCTGCTCATCTCCTTGCAGTATCGCTTGCCTCCGCAGCGGAAGGCCGGCGCGCCGGGCGCGAGCCCGCTCGCGCCGTGATCGTGGCCGCCCGGAACCAGCAGAAGCGGGGGCGGCGTCTCGGCGGCAGACGGCGGAACGCCCGGGCTGGAGCCCGTGTGTCGATGGGCGCTCCGCCAATCCCATGGCGGAGCTCGCTCTGCTTCGGGGAGCCCCCACAGCCCGGCCCGCGCCTGCCTCGCCTCGCTCTCCAGCGCATAGAGCTCCGAGCGGTGCGCGTACTGCCGGTAGACCCAGACGGCACCACTACGCACCAGCTCGCTCGCGACATCGACGTCACCCACGAAGATTCGCCCGACCGTGCGCCCGTAGCGGTCGCGATCCGTCGGCACGAGCCGGACGCTCTTGCCGAAGACGAGCGCAGAGAGGGCCTGCTTGGCGCGGTGGCCGTAGGGCTGGCCGGACTCCGGTGCGTCGACCTCGGCGAGACGCACCTCGATCTCGCGGTCGTCCGAGAGCACGACGAGCGAGTCGCCGTCCTTCACCCCGACCACGCGAACGACGAGGCCTTCGTCGTCGGCTTGGGCTCCCAGCGCAAGCGTGAAGATGACGACCGACAGCGAGAACGCTGCCAGCACGGTCCGTATGGCCACGGCTTGCGACTCGCTCATCGGGCCTCCACGCTCGTCCGGGCGGTTGCTCGGGTCAGGCGCGAGCTCGTCACATTGGACGCCAGGCTCGAGCGAGCCGCTTCGAGGCTCCGAAGCTGATCGACACCTTCGGCACGAAGTCCCGCCACCCCCTCGACCGCAGCGAGCTCATGATCTTGAACAACTACCGTGCGATCAAGCTGCTCAGTGAGCGCAATGTGTTCGCGAAGGCGCGGTCAGCCCTCGCCGGAGAGACGCCGGCTGCGCGCGCTGAGCCGGAGCCCGATTCGGCGCAGCGCCCAGGGCGCGAAGCGCTTCGCGTAGTAGAGCGCCCAGGCCTCGGGCGAGATGGGGGCCACGAGCCGATCGCGCTGCACGGCCTTCAGAATGTTCGCGGCGACCCGCTCGGGCCCGTAGCCGCGGCGCTGGTAGCCGCGCACCATTTCCTCGCGCACGGCGGGCTTGTCCATGACGCCGACGAGGCGTGCGCTGCGCGTGATCGGCGTGTCGATGAGGCCGGGACACACCGCCGTGACGCCGATCCCGTGCGGGCGCAGCTCCTCCCAGAGGGCCTCGGAGAGGCCGAGCACGCCGAACTTCGTCGCGTTGTAGGCGGCGAGCGCCGAGCTCGCGCTGTAGCCGGCGGCGGAGGAGACGTTGATCACGTGCCCGCCGCGTCCGCGCCGCACCATGGCCGGGATGAAGTGGTGGCAGCCGTGGACGACGCCGCGCAGGTTGATCCCGAGAATCCAGTCCCAGTCCGCGAGGGAGGTGTCGAGGAAGGCGCCGCCGATCGCGACGCCAGCGTTGTTCATGAGGAGGTCGACCGCCTCGAGCCGACCATGGACCGACGCAGCGAACGCGGCCATCTGCTCCGCGCTCGACACGTCCACGCGCTCCGCCTGCACCGCGCGCCCGAGGCCCCGAATCGCCTCGGCGCTCGAGGCGAGCCCCGCCTCGTCGATGTCGCAGATCACGAGATCCGCGCCACGCTGCGCGAAGGCGAGCGCCGTCGCCCGCCCGATCCCACTCGCAGCGCCGGTGACCAGCGCCGTCTTGCCATGCAGGGAGGTGACGTCCATGGGCTTGATGTTCTCCCATGTCGGGGCGAAAGTCAGGGGCGTTGGGGCTGATGCGCCGGCAGAGCGAGGCGGGCGCGGTGCGGCGGGCGATCCTCGGCACGCTCCGTTGACCGACACCGATGTGTGTCCGCTCGTGCTCGACTGCGACGAGCGACAGCATGCGGACTGGGTCCACCAGCCGATTCCGGCGTCCGGCGAGCGCTCGCGCTGCCCGCCCCGGACCGATGCCGCCCCCGGGCGCGTGCCCCCCCCCTGGGGATCGATGGCGCCTGTCGGCTCTGTACGGTAACTTCCTGTACGCATTACACCGACAAGAGCCGGATGCCGAAGCGATTGCGGGGCCAGTCCCGGAGGAGCCAGGTCGCCATGAGTCGAGCGAACCGCAAGGACGAACGGATCGATGTCCGCCTGAACCGGGCAGCCAAGCTCACCATTCTGCGCGCGGCCGAGCTGCGTCAGCAGTCGGTCTCCGATTTCCTCCTTTCCGCTGCGCTCGAGCGTTCTCGTGAGGTGATCGAACGCGCCCACGTGATCCGTCTGAGCGAGCAGGAATCGGGGCGATTTCTCGCGGCCCTGGCGAGTCCGGCTGCGCCGTCCCGAAAGCTGCGCGACGCGGCCAGGCGGTACGCGAAGGCGATCGGCGAAGGTCGACTCGAAGTTCGCTAGGTGGCGTGGCGAATCGAGCCGCTTGCCAGGAGGACCCACGATCGCGAGTCGTTCTCCTGCGGCAAGCCCGCTCTCGATGCCTACCTGAAGCAGATCGCCCGCAGGGCCGCCGAGATCGATACCGGCCGCACGTGGGTCGCAGTCGACCTCGAGGAGCCGCCTGCTGCCGCGGGCAGGCGAGCCGTCGCCGGGTACTACACCGTGTCGATGAGCTCCATCGACGTGAGCGCCCTTCCCTCGACGCGACGGGACCTTCCCGGCCGGGTGCCCGCTGCGCTGATCGGTCGCATGGCGGTCGATCGGAGACACCAGCAGCGCGGGCTGGGAAGGTTCCTGCTGCTGGACGCGCTTCGCCGCATCGCTCAGGCCGCCGAGCACGTCGCCGCGCATGCGATCGTGGTGGATACGATCG
>CAYOIG010000333.1:0-2063 GCA_964403915.1 uncultured Myxococcaceae bacterium | reverse complement strand
CCCGCCGAGAGCCGCGCGATCGTCATGCGGTTCTCGGTGAGCGTTCCCGTCTTGTCGACGCACAGCACGGTCGCTGCGCCGAGGGCCTCGACGGCCGTGACGCGTCGTGTGAGCACGCGGTGCTTCGAGAGCCGCCATGCGCCGAGGGCGAGAAAGACGGCGAGCACGACCGGAAACTCTTCGGGAACGACGGCCATGGCGAGCGTCAGCCCGGCCAGCAGACCGCGGCTCCAGTCGTCACGCAGGGCGCCATAGGCGACCGCAAGCAGGGCGCAGAGCGCGAGCCCTGCCACGGCAATGCGGCGCACGATGCGGCCCACCTCCCGCTCGAGAGGCGTCGCCTCCGTCACGGCCGCTCCGAGGGAGCGTCCGATGCGCCCGATCTCCGTGGCAGCGCCGGTGGCGCGTACCTCGGCGACGCCGCTCCCGCGGACGACGAGGGTCCCGGACCAGAGGAAGGGCAGATCGTCGCCGCCGGGGCGCGGCGGGGGCGAAGGCGCCTGTTCGGCGACGCGCTTGCGCACCGGCACGGACTCTCCCGTGAGGAGCGACTCGTCCGCTTCGAGACCGAAGCCTGCAATCAGCAGGACGTCGGCCGGCACCCGGTCTCCCTCGGCGAGCACCACCGCGTCGCCGCGCACGACCTCGCGGCCGGGAACGCGGCGCTCGGCGCCGTCGCGGATCACGAGGGCACGCGGGCTCGTCAGATCGCGCAGCGCCCGCAGCGCCCGCTCCGTACGGCGCTCCTGCCGCAGCGTGATGCCGAGAACGACGACCACGAAGGAGAGGAGCGTCAGCGCCTCGCGCAGATCTCCGAGAAGCAGGTACAAGCCGCCCGTTGCGAGCAGCAGCAGGAACATCGGCTCCGACGCCACTGCCAGCGCCGCCGCGGCGAGCGAGGGCCGCCGCTCGCTGGAAAGCTCGTTCGGGCCCTCCACCTCGAGACGGCGCGCCGCCTCCGCCTCGGAGAGGCCTCGAATCGTGCGCGGATCGAGCTCGTCAGACATGGCGGGCCTACTCGCGCCGCAGCCTCGCGGATGTCTCAGCCCTCGTCCGGCTTCGCGGGCGGCTTCTTGCGTGCGTAAAAGCCTGCGTGGCGCGCGACCATCAGATACTTGGTGAACCAGCGGTTCGTCTCTTCCTCGTGCTCGCTCCGCGTCTCGCGGCTCGCCGGCTCGAAGAAGCAAGTGGGATCCTCGGCCATGTAGTCGCCCGAGTGATACCAGGCCATCGCGCGGCAGCCGCCACAGGTGTACTGGTAGCGACACTGGCCGCAGCGGCCCTTGAGCTGGCTGCGGTCGGTGATCTCCTGGAAGAGCTTGCTCGAGAGCACCAGCTCGTCGAGAGGCTTCTCGCGGACGTTCCCGGCCGAGAGCGCGTCGAGGAGCACCGGGCAGACCGAGACGTCGCCCTCGGCGGTGAGCGTGATCCAGTTGCCGACCCAACAGCCAATGGGCGGGTTGTGCGGGATCCCTTCCTCCATGCCGCCCGACGCACGGTCGTAGAGCTCGGGCGAGAGGAAGAAGGGCGTGTAGCTGACGTAGCCATTGACGTGGCTTCGCAGGACGGGATGGAAGGCCTTCTCGAGATCCTCGCGCTCGAAGGCGTGCGCGTGGAAGTGGTCGCGTCCCGAGCCGCGCGCCACGAGCGGGGAGCGGTTGAACGAGATCCGGTTCCGGATCAGGTAGTCGATCGTCCGCTCGAAGCTGTCGGTGTTGTGCTTGCCGATCGTCACGATCACGTGACGATCGATGTCGAGCTCCTTGCACAACTCCAGCACCTCGAGGGTGCGGTCGCAGTCGGCATCGCGGGTCTCGGCGTTGTCATCGTCCATGGAGTTGAGACCGAGGGCGATCGTCACCTTGCCGCCCGTCGCCTCCTTGATCGCCTGCAGACGTTCGCGGGTCAGCAGCTCGCCGTTGGAGCAGAGCTTGCACTGGTAGCCGAGCTCGGCCGTCAGGCGCAGCAGGTCGAAGGCGTCCTTGCGCACCAGGAACTCGCCGCCGCTCCAGCCCACGGCCTTCACGTTCAGGTTCTTCGCGGGCAGCAGGACGAGGTCGCGG
>CAYOIG010000332.1:0-5132 GCA_964403915.1 uncultured Myxococcaceae bacterium | reverse complement strand
CGGCGCCCGGCCGCCCGACGCCGACAACCCCCGCGGCTACCACGAGTACGCAGCGGTCGCGCGTCTTCCGCACGACAGCGCATGGCTGGCGGCCGCCTCCGGGCATGCGGTCAAGGTCATCCATGCGCTGCTGCCGAGGCTGCCCGAGGCGGGCGCCTACCGGGTGATCCTGATGCGGCGGGATGCGGAGGCGGTGATTGCCTCGCAGGATCGGATGCTGGCGCGGCGGAGAAAGGGTCTCGGCTCACTCGGCGCGGCGCGCCTTGCGGAGATTCTGGAGGCCCAGCTCGAGGAGGCGCGCGCCTGGCTGCGCCGCCGTCCGGCGATCGCATGGATGGAGCTCGACTACGATGCGCTGCTCCGCGACCCCGGTCCGAGCCTCGCCCGGCTCTCGAAGTTCGCCGGCCTGTCGGCGCCGATGGAGGTGCTCGCCGCAGTGATCCGGCCCGATCGCCACCCGGCGCGGGGCCGGTGAGACGAAGCAGAGGGGCCGGCCGCGCGAGCGACCGGCCCCCCGAAGGAGCGCTAGTTCACCGAGCGCAGCGTGAGCGACTCGATGCCGCCGGCCACGTTGAGGCCGGTCGAGCCCTCGAGGCTCACGGGCTGCAGCGTGAACGACTTGTTGAAGCCGCCGAGCAGCACGTGAGCGCCCACACCCGGGCCCGCAGCGCCGCTCGCCGAGACGCCGGCATACTGGCCTGCAAGGGCGCCCTTCACGACGTCCGCGCTCGGCGCGAGCACCGCCCAGGCGATGACGGCAGCGCCCGAGTAGCCGATGTCGACGCCGAACTTGCTGATGTCACCGGTGTAGTTCTCGCCCTTGCTCCCGGTGAGCGACGTGTAGGTGCAGTTCACTTCCTTGCTCGAGCCGAAGATGAAGCCGAACCCGCTCGCAACGTGGCAGGTCAGAAAGCCCGTCTTGATCCCCGTCTCACCGGCCTGCGCCGGCGCCGGCAGCGCCGTTGCCGCCAGTGCGAGAGCGCCCGCGGCCAGAAGCGTCTTACGAATCACACCCTTCATCGTGTTCTCCCTCATGGCCCGATCCGGGACCGCGCACGCGGTCTTGGGGGGCGGGCATCGTGTGGCGGCCGGCTCATCGGTGCCGCCCGACCGCCGCTTGAGGGGCCCTCGCAGGCGAGCGCTGCTTGCTAGAGGCTTCGCCCGAGCCGTCTCACCCCGTCATCCGGCCTGTTCCAGAAGAAGCTGCGCACGCCGTGCCATGCGCAGAAGGCTCGCTTCGGTCGCGAGCTCCGGCAGATCGGCCCACGGCACCCAGCGAAGGGCCTCGGACTCTTCGCTGCACCGCAGCGTCTGCCCGGGCGCCGCGATCAGCAGAAAGCGCACGTCATGGTGCAGGTGCGCCGGCTCGCCGCGATGTGCCGGGATCTCGTGCACGTCGAGATCGAGCAGCCGCTCCTCACCACCGGGGAGCGTCGAGAAGTGCGACAGCCCGGACTCTTCGCGCGCCTCGCGCAGGGCCACCGCGGACACATCGGGGTCTCCATCGGCATGGCCGCCGAGCTGGAGCCAGCGGCCGAGCTTGCGGTGGTGGGTGAGAAGAACCTGCCCGTGGTCGGGCGAGACGATCCATGCGGAGCCCGTCACGTGTCCCGGAGCGCAGCGCCGCTCGAAGCAGTCGACGTGCCCGCGCACGAAATGCATCACCGCCCGCGCGCGCTCGTCGTCCTCGGGATGGCGCGTGCGGTGGGCCTCGATCAGCGCGAGGAGCAGCCTTCGGTGCATGACCGCGGAGCGTTCCACAGGCCCACCGGGACGCCAGCACGTCTGCGTCTTCGCACCAGAAGTCGGGCCACTGCGAACGCGGCGAACGCCTCCGGACCGAGCAGGCCGCAGGCCGCGGGCGGCTCGATGGTGACGGCGACCCAGAGGTAGGGATACGTCGGATGGTTCGTCTGGAGGTAGATCCAGGCCGCCGCCGGCAGGCTCACCTGAGCGGGCGTCGTGCCGCCGAGCGGCAGGGTCACGGTGCGCTCGGCCGGGATCACGATCGGAGCGGGCTTCGACGGAAAGAGCCAGAGCCCCGTGTCCGGAAACGATCCCACGGAGAGGATTCGGAGATCCTTGCAGCCGAGATTGCTCACCGGAAGAGAGAGGTTGAACAACGTGCCGGCTCCGGCGCTCCGGAGCGTCACGGGTGGCGCGCTCGCCACGATCTCCCCGTGCGGACAGCCGGGGCGCTCCTCCCAGAACATGAAGTCGTCGATCTTCGCCGCGGCCGGCGCGATGATCTCCGGAATCACCTCGTCCATCGCCGGGCCGCCGGCACTCCTGCGCGATGGCACGTCGATCTCGCTTCGCGTCCAGTCTCCCGTACTGCCTCCGATCTCGATCGGCAGCTCCTCGATGGTCTCCTCGCCCTTCACGGAGTGCCAGTAGAGTCGCAGGGTCCCTGGCAGGGGCGCGCTCGCACGGGACTGGAAAGAGACGCGGTAGGCGAGCGAGTTGTCGACCGACATCGCAGGAAACCGCAGCGCTCCTCCCGGGGAGTTGAGACATACACCACCCCGGTTCACCGCGGGCAGCGTCTTGTCGGCCTCGGGCCGGAAGCGCTGGGGCGCTGCACAGCTCTCGTCGGTGCGGATGCTGCCGTTGGTGATGGCATAGTCCGTCGCGACCGGCCGTCCTGCGCCGAGGCCCCAGAGCTGAGCGAAGTCGAACTCGAATGGCTCGTAGAGGCGCTGCTTCCACTCGTCGTTCCAGGAGAGGCTCGCCTTGAGCTCGAGCGCGCCGACGCGAAACTCGTAGGCATCGAGAAAGCCGAGGCTCGACGGCAGTGCGGCAGCCAGTGCCGCCGTATCGCGGATGCCCTGCTCCCAGCCGGAGGCGACCGGATCCGCGAGCGCCGCCACGAGGAAGGGGCGCTGCAGATCGTCGAAGAAGGCGCCTTCGAACTGCTTCTGGAACAGGTACGCGCTGTCGGGCCACCAGGAGATGGGACGCAGACTGCTGTCGATGGCTGCGGTGGGGCCCTGCCCCTCGCAGCCGTATCCGGCCGGCGCGAGCGCGCACAGTGTGAGGCCCGGCGCTCCACCGAGGTCGCGCCCGTAGCCAGCAGCATCCCCCTGATCGACCTGATAGCTCGAAACGCCGCCGTTGTGCGCGGCGGACAGCATGTCGCCCCAGAGGTAGAGCGTGACGCCCGAGCGCACTGCCCTGGCGTAGGCGGCCACCGTATCGAGATAGCTCGCAAGACGCTGCGCATTGGTGGCCGAGAGGCTGCCGTCCGCGTTGTGGCAGGCGCCTCCCCGGTTGAAGCCCCGGATCTCATCGCTGGCCAGGAACAGGGCCTTCGGCGGCAGATCGGGATTGAGGTTCGGGAGGTCCCACAGCAGCCGACCGAGCGCTGGTCCATAGAGATCCGCGAGCGGTCTCCCGCTGCACAGGTCGAGCCCCTGCTCCCCGGCTCTGCTCGTGCGGGCTGGGGATGCGTCGCTGCGCACGCCGGCATCGAGATTCTTGTCGTAGCTGACCAGAACGCGGGTGTTCGGCGGGATTGCGCTGCCTGCCGTACGCAGGATGCGCGACGGCTGAAGCTCCGGCGCATAGACGTCGTCGAAGACGCCGTCCTCGACCGTGAAGTCCAGCCCAGGCCGGTAGGTGGTGAGGTGGTCGGTCGACGTGACGCGCACGTCGTAGGCGCCGCGCAGGAGGTTGCGAAGGTCTGCGTCGATGCGTGTCACCTCTACGTCGTCGATCCAGACCGAGCCGCTTCCCGCTTCCCACGCGATCGAGAGCTCGATGCGCTCGGCAGTCTGGCCAGGGGGGATGCGCAGGACTCCCTGGAGGCGGTCCCAGGTGGTGGTGTAGAAGGCGGCCGGTAGATGCCGCGGCGGCGACAGAGGCTGCCCGGCGACGATCGCGCGCGCCGTCAGCTTGGGCGGCGTTTCCGTGACGAGCCGCGATTTCATTCGAGCGCTCACGAGGTAGTGTCCGGCCGCGATCGGCCCCGGGAGGCTCTGCGCGAGACCGACGGCGGGGTTTCCCGTCGTCGCGTCGAAGCGCATCGACCAGGAGCCTCTCGCCGGCTCGCTCGCATCGCGTGTGAAGGAGGCTCCCGGCAGCCCGGCGCCGCTGAGCGTCCAGCTCGACGGGGTACTGCCCGCCGCAGACTCGAATCCGCCATTCACGGTCAGGTTCCCGCTGCGCCGGCCGGCGGCGGGATCATCGTCGGGAAGCGCCTGCCCGGTAGCGGCGTCGAATTTCATGGGCTCGTCGCGGATCCACCAGCCGTCGCGGTAGGTCGGAGCCCAGTCGGATTGCAGGGTGCCGAGGCTCGGCACGAGATCGATGAAGCGATCGGCGGCGGCCCGCTGCAGGGCGGCCAGCCCCGTGCGGCCGCGGGACCACTGCCACGCGTCGGTTGCGATCGTACGCGTCATGAGGATCACCATGTTGATCTTGAGATGCGCAAGCCTGTCGAGGAGCTCGATCTGGCTGGTCGAGACCACATATTTGTTCTCCGCATCCACCTGCGTGAACTCGAAGTCGTAGGGATCCGATGCGCGCACCGGATGATCCGCGTAGTCGCGCACGACCTGGGGCGCGAGACTCGCCTCGGCGCCGCCGCCGTTGGTGAGCAGCATCTGCCGCAGCGTCATCGCGCCGTTCCACAGACCGTGATCGCTCGCCGAGGCGACGACGATGCGCAGGCCCGCGCCAGCCTTCGTGACCGCGATGCGATAGCCCTCGTCCCCTTCGGCCGTGAAGGCTTCGGCGCCGGAGGGAAGGCCCTGCGCGGGAAGCGCATCGCCGTCCTTCTGGAAGCGAACCCCCACCGCATGGCTGCTCGCATTGCCGAGGCTCACCGCGAAACCGCCCGAGCCGAGCTCGCTCGCGAGCTGCGAAAGCAGGAAGCTCGTTCGCGAAGACGTGTTGCTGCCCTCGAGGCCGAGGTCGGTGGACAGCGCGACGGGAGCTCCGCTGATCGTCTGCTGCTGGGGCAGCGGCTGCAGGGTGCCTGCCTCTGCGGCGCGAAATGCGACGGACAGAAGGAGGAGCACTCCGCCCGATCGCAGCCACGACCGGCCGCACCGGCCCGGCCGGCAAGCTCCTCCCCTTCCGACCTGCGCGATGCGCCGGCCCTCTCCTGCTGCCCTGCGGCGCATCGCTGT
>CAYOIG010000331.1:0-7047 GCA_964403915.1 uncultured Myxococcaceae bacterium | reverse complement strand
CCAGCGGGGGACGATGTGGCGATGCTGCTGGCGCGCCTCGACGTGCTCGAGAAGCGCCTCTCCGGCGAGCCCGGCCCCGCCCCGGGCGGTAGCGGTGGTGGCGGCGGCGCACGCCCCGCAGCCTTCGAGCGGCCGGCGCTTCCGCACAAGCCCGCTCGGCCGGCCGGCCTCGCGCCACCGGAGCCTCTTGCGGAAGCCCCGCCCCTCGAGCCTCTCGCCGAAACGCTCCCCCTCGGCGCCGCCGATCCGGAGAGCGCGCCACTGCCGCTCGTGATGGATCGCCTGCGCGCCTTCGTCCGCAGCGCGAATCCGGGTCTTGCCGCGCCGCTCGAGGGCGGATCGCTCCTCGAGCACACGCCGGAGCGGCTGCGGATCGGGGTTCACGGGAGCTTCGCCGCGACCCGCCTCCAGGCGAAGCTCGCGGCCCTCGAGGATCTGTGCGCGCAGTTCTTCGGAAGCAGGCTCCGCATCGAGATCGCGACGCTCGAGCCCGCCACCGCGGGCGGCCGCGAGCGGCCCGAGACCGACGACCTCGCGCGCCGGCGCAAGCAGGAGGCCCTGCAGCATCCGGCCGTCAACGCGGCGCTCGAGATCCTCGGCGCCGAGATCGTCGAGATCCGGCCTCTCGGGCCGCCCCGATGAGCCAGCCCGATCTTCGCCAGCTCATGGAGCAGGCGCAGGCGATGCAGGCGCGCCTCGCCGCGGCTCAGCGCGAGCTCGCGCGGCGCCGCGTCGAGGGCTCCGCCGGGGCCGGCATGGTGACGGCGGTCGCCACCGGCGAGCTACGCATCGCAGAGATCCGCATCGAGCCTGCGGTCTACGAGAGCGGCGACCGCGCCCTGCTGCAGGATCTCATCACTGCCGCCGTGAACGTCGCCCTCACCCGCGCGCAGCAGATGGTGCAGGAGGAGCTGCAGCGCATGGCGCTCACTCCCGGCGCCGCCGGCGCCTAGCACGCGATGCGCAGCTCCCCGCCCATCGAGCGTCTGGTGGCGAGCCTCAAGCGCTTGCCGGGCATCGGCGAGAAGTCGGCCCAGCGCCTCGCCTTCCATCTGCTCTCGGCACCCGAGGCGTTCGCGCAGGAGCTGGCCGATGCGATCCTTCGCATGAAGCGCGAGATCGTGCTCTGCGCCGAGTGCTTCGATCTCACCGACGCCTCGCCCTGCCCCCTGTGCCGCGACGCGAAGCGCGATCCGGGCCTGCTCTGCGTGGTCGAGGAGCCGGCCGATCTCGCGGCCGTCGAGCGCACGCATCGCTTCAGCGGTCGCTACCACGTGCTCGGCGGCGCCCTCTCGCCGATGGAAGGCATGGGACCGGGCGAGCTGCGCATCGCGGAGCTCGAGGCGCGCATCGCGCGCGGCGGCGTGCGCGAGGTGATCCTCGCCACCAATCCCACCGCCGAGGGCGACGCCACGGCCCACTTCGTGGCCGACCGCCTGCGCGAGAGCGGCGTCCGCATGACGCGCATCGCCTGCGGCATGCCGCTCGGGGGAGATCTCGAGTACGCAGATCACGTGACGATCGGACGCTCTCTCGACAACCGGCAGGAGATGTAGCGGCGCGCCTGCTCAAGAGGCCCGCCGGCCCCGCCGATGCGAGCGCCGGGACGCGTGCTTGCCGGAGCGGCCGGCATCGGGGTAGAGTCGGCGCGTTCTCGTTTCGTGCCGGGCGCTTACGGAGCGGGGTTGCAGATGGGCCTGGGGCCGCTCGTGATGTACGACGAGGATTACCGGCGCATCGTGGCGCTGCTGGAGCGCCTCGTCCGCGACGCCAGCGCACGCGGCATCTTCCTCGTGGACAAGGACGGCCAGCTCATCGCCGAGGCCGGCGAGATGCGCGGCGTCGACTCCACGAGCCTCGCCTCGCTCACGGCCGGCAACATCGCGGCCACCGGAGGCCTCGCGCAGATCATCGGCGAGGAGGAGTTCCCGGTTCATTTCCATCAGGGCCAGCGCGACAACCTGCACATCACGCTCGTCGACCGGCGCATCATCCTCGTGGTCGTCTTCGATGAGCGAAGCTCCCTCGGCCTCGTGCGGCTGCGCGTCAAGAAGGTCGGCACCGAGCTCGCCCGCATCTTCGAGGAGATGCGCAAGAAGAACGAGCGGGCCCAGGCGGCAGGCTTTGCCAGCCCCTTCGCCGAGATCACGGACGACGACATCGACAATCTCTTCTCCGAGTGACGCGGAGCGCATGTCCTTCATCAACTACTCGTCGCGCGAAATCAACTGCAAGATCGTCTACTACGGCCCGGGCCTGTGCGGGAAGACGACCAACCTGCAGCACATCTATGCCCGCACCAACCCCGATCTCAAGGGCAAGATGATCTCGCTCGCCACCGAAACCGAGCGCACGCTCTTCTTCGACTTCCTGCCCATCGCCCTCGGCGAGATCCGCGGCTTCAAGACCCGCTTCCATCTCTACACCGTGCCGGGGCAGGTCTTCTACGATGCGAGCCGCAAGCTGATCCTCAAGGGAGTGGACGGCGTGGTCTTCGTCGCCGACAGCCAGGTCGAGCGCATGGAGGCGAATCTCGAGAGCATGGACAACCTGCACCTCAACCTGAAGGAGCAGGCCACGACGCTCGAGAAGCTGCCCTTCGTGATCCAGTACAACAAGCGCGACCTGCCGAACGCTGCACCCGTGGCGGAGCTGCGACAGCTCCTCAACCCGGCACAGGCCCCGGACTTCGAGGCCACGGCGCACAACGGCGCGGGAGTCTTCGAGACGCTGAAGGCCGTCGCCCGCGGCGTGCTGGGGGATTTGAAGCGGCTGGGGACGAAGCAGTAAACTCCGGGGCGATGCCTCACGCGGTCGCCGCCGGACGCAAGGTCTACTACGAGCTTCACGGCGACGACCCCGGCACGCCCCTCGTGCTCGTGATGGGTCTCGGCGGCACGTGCCGGGGCTGGCTGCCGCTGCAAGTGCCCGATTTCGCCCGCGAGCGGCGCGTGCTCCTCTATGACGCGCGCGGGGTGGGCGAGAGCGACGACCCGGGCGGCCCGTTCTTCACCACGGATCTCGCCGATGATCTCGCCGCCCTGCTCGACGCCCTCGGGCTTCGCCGCGTGGACGTTCTCGGAGCCTTCCTCGGCGGCATGACGGCGCAGGAGTTCGCGTTGCGGCATCCGCTGCGGCTCGACCGACTGGTGCTCGTCGGCTCCTACGCCCGCCCCGACGCGAAGCGGCGCATGCTGCTCGAGAAGTGGAAGGACCTCGCGCGCATCGAAGCGCCGCTCTCACTGCAAGTGCGCGAGCGCCTGCTCTGGACCCTCGAAGACGACACTCTCGAGTACACCGATCTGATCGAGTCGATGATCGAGTTCTTCACGCGCGAGGGGGCGCCGGTGTCGAACGATCTCTTCCTGCGCCAGTGCGACGCCTGTCTCGCGCACGATGCGCGCGATCGCCTCCGCAATGTGCATGCGCGCACGCTCGTGATCGGCGGACGGCACGACCAGCTCACGCCGCCGAAGTTCCAGCGCGAGCTGGCGGACGAGATCCCGGGCGCGCGGCTCGTCACCCTCTCCTTCGGCGCGCACCTCGTGATGGCCGAGTCGGCCCAGCGCTTCAACCAGATCGTGCTGCAGTTCCTCGCCGAAGACCGCGCGGCCTGATCTACGACGCGGAGATCCCCGCCCGCGAGCTGCGCCGCAGGCCTGCCAGGACGCCGAAGCCCGCAGCGACGAGCAGCGCCGTCCCTGGCTCCGGCGTCGCGACGAAGCTCAGCGTCGAGTAGTTGCCAACGCCGCTCGTGGCGTTGAGGGCATCGATCTCGAGCGTGTAGAACTCGTAGCTCGCGCCCCCGGTCCAGGGCCCGGTGTAGTCGTTCTGGATGCCGGCGATGATCGACGTGATCGTGGCCGCAATCTGGCCCGCGCCGATTCCGAAGATCGAGAGCACCGGCGACTGCGAGAACGGCTTGTACACCGGGAGCAGGCCCGGCTGCAGCGCATCGAAGTCGAGCCAGACGACCTGGACGGCGCTCTGGCTCGCATGGTTGAGCACGGCCTGCTCCGCGGCCGCCGTGAAGCCCTTGTCGAGGCCGTCGTAGGCGCCGTTCATGAGCGAGGCTGCCGTGCCGTCGCCGTGCTCGAGGCCGAGCAAGTGGCCGAGCTCGTGTGAAGCGGTGTTCGCCACCTCATTGATGAACTTCGCGGCCGTGTTGACGGCCAGGGTCGCGGTGTGGCCATCGACGCAGACGAGCGCGTCGTCGGACATGTCGAGGTTGTAGGGTGCGCCGCTTCCGACACCGAAGGCGCCACCGCCCGTGCCGTCGATCTTGTCGGCGATCCCCCAGTTCCCGCCGACGGGCGGGTTGCAGTAGGCATTGGTTCCGACAGTGAGCGCGGCGGACGACGTGGCGACGAAAACGAGATGAACGGCGAGACAGACGGCAATGCGCCTCATGGATCACACCCCTCGGCGCCGTCCGGGGCCGCGGGAGCCCTCGGCGGCGTGGCAGGAACTCGAGGAGAAGGGCTCGATGAGGCTGCACGCTCGGCAGCCTCCCCTTCCCTTCCCGAGAACTGCGCAAGTTCCGTGCCACGCGTTCGGGCGAGCGCACCCGGAAAAAATCTCGCGTAAAGGAAGGGATTTCACCCGATGGCCAATCGAACGGCACGACGACGCAGCGACCGTTTGGAACGGAAGTTCCCTTCCGGCGGAAACGAATTTCCTGCTGCGCGAGAATCCGCACAGGTTGCGGCGAGGTCCGTCAGCCCCGTCCCAGCGTCCGCAGCCGCAGGCCTGGCAGCGTTGGGCAAAGCGTGGGATCGGCCGCGATCACGGCGCGCAGGGCCCGCGCTTCCGGGATCACGGCGCCACCGGCCACGATCCGGTTGTGATAGCCGTCGATGCCGATCGACACGCCGCCGCCGAACAGCGCCTGCATCGTGCGCATCGTCGCCGGCGCCTCGCGGATCGTATTGCTGGCGAGCAGGCCGCCGCGCGCGACGCGCGCGGCGGCGAGGCGCAGCCCCGGCTCGGGCAGCCAGTCGGGCTTGCGCACGCGGCTCGCCGAGCCCACGAAGACGTCGTCGAGCACGGCATCGAAGCGGTGGCGCTCCCGCGCGAGGTACTCGCGGGCATCGGCGATCACGACCTCGACCCCGAGAGCGTCGAGATCGAAGTAGCGCCGCGCGGCACTCACGACCCCGCGGTCGAGCTCGATGCCGACGATGCGCGCCCCCGGCGCGAGCGCCCGCACGATTCGCGCCGCGCTGCCTCCGCCGAGCCCCAGCAGCAGCACGCTGCGACGCCGCGCCGGCGGCAGCGCCAGCACCGGCGCGGCCAGCGCGTCCCATACGGAGCCCGTCGTGACCTACCCGGGGCGATAGAGGGAGGCGAAGGTTCCGTCCACGAGCAGCTCGCGCCCACGGCTGCCCTCGCGAACGACGATGTGGGCGCCGGAGCTCCGGCGCCGGCCCGCACGAACGCGCATACACTCCCTTCATGACTGGGACCGGGCCGCCGACCACCGTCGCCCTCGCGCTGCCCGTCCCCGTCGACCAATGCTTCGATTACGCGGTGCCGCCTGCGCTGGCGGCCAGCGCCGAGGTCGGGCGCCGCGCGATCGTACCGTTTGGCGCACGCCGTGTGGTGGGGGTGATCGTCGGTCCGGGCACGGGCGAGGCGCCGGCCGGGCGGCTGCGAGCGATCGAGCGCATCGTCGACCCGCGGCCCGTGCTCTCGGCGGATCTGCTGGCCGTGCTGCGCGAGGAAGCCGAAGCCGTGCTCTGTCCCCTCGGTCTCGCCCTCGCGGCGGCGCTCCCGGCCGGCTCGGCGCCACGCCCGAAGCGCGTCTGGCTACCGACGGCGCGCGGCGAGGAGGCGCTGCGGGCCGGCGCCCTGCCCTCCGCGGCGCGCCTGCTGCTGGAGGACCTCACCCGTGGGCGAGCGCCCAGGACCGCGGCCGCCCGGCAGCTCCTCCGTGCCCTCGCGCGTGACGGCCTCGCCCGTGCCTCGGAGGCGGAGTCGGCGCCGCGCGCGCGCGAAGCGCACGTTCGCATCGCATCGCTCGCACCGGACCTCGACGTCGACGCGCTCGCGGCAGGGCCTCTCGCGCGCGCCCCTCGGCAGCTCGCCGTGCTGCGCGTGCTCGGTGAAGGCGCTCTCGCGCTGCCCGATCTCGAAGCGCGGCTGCCCGGATCGGCCGCCGCGCTTCGCAGCCTCGCCGCACGCGGCCTCGTCCAGCTCGAGGAGCGTGCGGCACCGCGCGACGTGTTCGGAGAAGCGATCGAGCCGGGCGCCCGCGTCGCGCTCTCGCCGGAGCAGGCCGAGGCCACCGCCGTGCTCCGCGCGGCCGTCCGCGAGGGCCGCGCGGAGACCTTCCTGCTGCACGGCGTCACGGGCAGCGGCAAGACGGAGGTCTACCTCCAGGCGGTGGAAGAGGCGCTCGGTGCCGGGCGCCAGGCGCTCGTGCTCGTGCCCGAGATCACGCTCACGCACCAGATCGTGGCGCGACTTCGAGCGCGCTTTGGTGACGTGCTGGCCGTGCTGCACAGCGGCCTCACACCCGGCGAGCGCCTCGAGCAGTGGGAGCGCCTGCGCGCCGGCGAGACGCCCATCGCCGTCGGCGCTCGCTCGGCCCTCTTCGCCCCGCTCGAACGCCTCGGCGTGATCGTGATCGACGAAGAGCACGATGCGGCCTACAAGAACGAGGAGGGCTTCCGCTACCACGCGCGCGATCTCGCAGCGCGGCGCGCGGCGCACGCCGGCTGTCCGCTCATTCTTGGCTCGGCGACCCCTTCCCTCGAGACGCGCTTCGCGGCCGACCGCGGGAGCGTCCAAAGGCTGGTGCTTCCGCACCGGATCGGCGGCCGACCGCTCCCGGCGGTGGAGCTGGTCGACCTCGAGCGTGAGCGCGCGAGCGCTCCGCGCGGGCGCAAGCTCATCCTCTCGAAACCGCTGCGCAAGGCGCTCGCCGAGACCCTCGCCGCAGGGGGCCAATCCATTCTGCTGCTCAACCGCCGCGGCTTCTCGACGAAGATCTTCTGCTTCGAGTGCGGCTTCGCCGAGCGCTGCAAGCACTGCGACGTCGCCCTC
>CAYOIG010000330.1:0-2920 GCA_964403915.1 uncultured Myxococcaceae bacterium | reverse complement strand
TCGGCGCCGATCCGCCCCGCGTACGCCGCTCCCTCGCAGCTCCCATTGCTCGCGAGCGCAATCCGCAGCCCGGCCCCGAGCGGGGCGCGGGCGTCCGTGCCGCCAAAGTTGATCGCGACGACGCAGCGGTCGTCACCGCAGCGCCGCTCGAAGGCGAGCACGCCCGCGGGTGCCGGGAGCCAGCGGAACTCGCCGAGGCGGAGCGCGGGCGAGTTGCGGCGCAGCGCGAGGAGCCTGCGGTAGAGGTGGAGGATCGACGCGGGATCCGCACGCAGTGCCGCGACGCTGCGCTGCGCGGCATCGGGGGGCCACGGCAGCCACGGCTCGCGCGCGCCCCAGCCGTGGCCGGGCTCGGCGTTCCACGGAAGCGGCGCGCGGCAACCGTCGCGCCCTCCCGGGTCGCGCACCCGCGCCGGCGGGATCACTGCGTCTTCGAGGCCGAGTTCCTCGCCGGCGTAGAGAAAGGGAGTTCCGCGCAGCGTGAGCAGCAGCACGGCGGCGGCGCGCGCACGCGCCTCGCTTCCGTAGCGCGTGCGGTGGCGGCGGTTGTCGTGGTTCGAGAGCACCCACGTCGGCCATGCATCGCGCGGGTCTAGCGCGCCGCGCGTCTGCTCGATGCGCTCGCGCCAGGCCTCGGCTTCCCAAGGCGCGAAGATCGGGGGAAAGTTGAACGCGAGGTGCAGCTCGTCGTTCGCGCCGTAATGACGCGCGACGACGTCGGTCCACGGCACGGCCACCTCGCCCACCATGACGCGCTCGCCCGGCCACGCATCGATCAGCTTGCGGATCGTGCGCAGGCGCTCGTGCGTGCTCTCGTGCTCATTGAGCGCGCAGTACGGGATCTTCGCGCGTTCGGGCACGACGCTCGGCAGCGCCGGATCCTTCCCGATGCAGTGGACGACGTCCATGCGGAAGCCGTCGACGCCGCGCGCCAGCCAGAAGCGCAGCGTCTCGTGCATCGCGGCTTCGACGGCCGGCTCGTCCCAGTCGAGATCGGGCTGCTCGGGCAGGAAGAGGTGCAGATACCACTGCTGCGTCGCATCGTCCCACGTCCAGGCCGGATCGTTGCTGAAGGCCGCGCGCCAGTTGTTGGGGGGCCGGTCCGGCGTCCCGTCGCGCCAGACGTACCAGCTCCGTTTGCTCGAGCTCCGCGACGCACGCGACTCGACGAACCAGGGATGCTGATCGCTGGTGTGGTTCGGAACCCAGTCGATGAGAACGCGAAGGCCGCGTGCGTGCGCGTCCTCGAGCAGCCCGTCGAAGTCGGCGAGCGTCCCGAAGAGCGGATCGACGTCGCAGTAGTCCGAGACGTCGTAGCCGTAGTCTTTCATCGGCGAGCGGAAGAAGGGCGAGATCCAGATCGCATCGACGCCGAGCCAGACCAGATGATCGAGATGACGGCGGATGCCTTCGAGGTCGCCGACGCCATCGCCGCTCGCGTCGCAGAAGCTGCGCGGATAGATCTGATAGACGACGGCGGACTTCCACCAGGGCGCGTCGGGCTGCGTCACGGCCGGGGATTCTGGTTGACGCGCGCAGCCGCAGCAAGGACCATCGGCTCCTGCCCCGAGACGCCCGCGCTCGGGACCACCGGCCGGAGGTGCGAGCCATGGACGATGGGGGAAGGCGCGGGACGACGAGGCGGGGGTTCCTCGGCGCCATCGGCGGCGCTGCGGGCGTGGCCGCGCTCGCCGGGCGCAGCGCGGCCGCCGCGGACGCTGCATCGGCCGCGGGCCCCGACGGCTACGACGTCATCGTGATCGGCGGCGGCTTCGCGGGCGTCACGGCCGCGCGCGAGCTTCGCCATGCCGGCCTGCGCACGCTGCTGCTCGAAGCGCGCACGCGGCTCGACGGACGCACCTTCACGGCGAAGTTCGAGGGCGAGCACTTCGATCTCGGCGGCACGTGGGTGCACTGGCTGCAGCCGAACGTGTGGGCCGAGATCTCGCGCTACGGGCTGCCGATCGCCGAGACACCGGGCGCCGTTCCCGAGCGCGTCCTGTGGTGGAGCGACGGAAAGGCGCGGGAGGCTGGCGTGGGTGCGCTCCTGCCGCTTCTCGGCCAGGCCCTCTGCAGCCACGGGACCACCCCCGAGCTGTCGATGCGCACGCTCGGAGGGCTGTCCATCGCCGCGGATCTGATGGCCGGCTTTCACGAGGGAGCCGGAGCCGCATTTCCGCGCCCCCTCGACCCCTTCTTCTCGGGCGGCTGGAAGGAGGCCGATCGGCTCTCGGTCAAGGACCGCCTCGACCAGATGGATCTCTCGGCGGACCGCCGCGCCCTGCTCGAGGGCACGCTCGGTGCGAGCTGCTGCGCGCCTTTCTCGGATTCGAGCTACGCCGAGATGCTCCGCTGGTGGGCGCTCTCCGGGGAGGACATCCAGCGCTACGGCGACAGCGTTGCGCGCTTCAAGCTCCGCGACGGCACCGTGAGCCTGCTCGAGGCGATGCTCGAGGACGGCCGGCCCGAGGTGCGCCTCGGAGCGCCCGTGGCACGCGTCGAGCAGGGGAGCGACGGCGTTAGCGTCGTCACCGCGGCGGGCGAGGGCTTCCGCGCGCGCGCCGCGATCGCCGCGCTGCCGATGAACGTTCTCTCGAACATCGACTTCTCACCGGCGCTCGATCCCGCGAAGATCGCCGCCTCGAAGGAGAGGCACGCCGGCCGGGGCGTCAAGCTCTACGCGCGCGTGCGCGGCGAGGTGCCGAACTTCGCCGCCTTCGCCTCCGAATCCGAGCCTCTCTCGATGATCTTCACCGGCGAGACCGGGAAGGAGAGCGGCGTGCTGATCGCCTTCGGCACGAGCCCGGAGAAGATCGACGCGCACAGCGTGCCGGCCGTGCAGGAGGCCGTGCGGAAGTTCCTGCCCGGGCTCGAGGTGGTGACGAGCTTCGCCTACGACTGGCACCTCGATCCCTACTCG
>CAYOIG010000329.1:0-2520 GCA_964403915.1 uncultured Myxococcaceae bacterium | reverse complement strand
GCCCTTCCCGCGCGCACCGCTCCGGTCATCCCCTTCGCTGCGCTGCGCGGGCGTCTCCGGGCGCCGGTTTCGGCGCCCGTCGCTCGCCGCTTCGGGCGCGTGGTCGATGCCGAGTTTCGCACCGCCACCTTTCGCAAGGGCATCGACTTCGCAGCGCCCGCAGGCGCGAGCGTGCGCGCGGTTGCGCCGGGTGAGGTGCGCTTCGGCGGCTGGTTCCGTGGCTACGGCAAGATGGTGATCGTGGATCAGGGCGAGGGCTACTTCACGGTCTGCGCCCATCTCGACGAGATCCAGGTGGCCGTGGGCGATGCGGTGCAGGCCGAGCAGCCGCTCGGCACGGTGGGCGACACAGGATCCCTCAGCGGTCCGCTGCTGCACTTCGAGATCCGGCGCGGCAGCGAGCCGCTCGATCCGGCGCGTTGGCTCGCGGGGGGCACCGGGCTAGAGTGAGCCGTCGGAAACCGGAGGTAAATCGCGTGCGTCGGCCGAACGCTCGGCTCGTCATGACCTTCCTGGCCGGTGCCCTGGCCGGCGGGCTGCTGCTCGGTGGCGGCACCGTTCCGATCTCGGGGGCCTCGCCGCGCTATCAGGACCTGAGCCTCTTCTCGAGCGTCCTCGACCTCGTGCGCAAGAACTACGTCGAGGCCGTGGACGAAGAGAAGCTCGTCCACGGCGCGCTTCGCGGCATGCTCCAGGAGCTCGACCCCCACTCTTCCTACCTCGATCCCGATGCGCACAAGGAGATGCAGGTCGATACGCGGGGAGAGTTCTTCGGGCTCGGCATCGAGATCACCAAGCGGCAGGACGGGCAGATCGAAGTGGTGGCGCCGATCGACGGCACGCCCGCCGCGCAGGCCGGCCTCAAGGCCAAGGACCAGATCGTCTCGATCTGTCCCACGCCGCGGCCCCCCGACTGGACCGAGGACTGCAAAGCCACGAAGACCATGGCGCTCTTCGAGGCGGTGAAGCTGATGCGCGGGCCGCGCGGCTCGACGATCACGATCGAGATCCTGCGCGAGGGCCTCGAGCGGCCGAAGCCCTATACGATTGCGCGGGATGCCGTGAAGGTCGCGTCCGTGGATGGCCGCTTGCTCGCGCCCGGCTACGCCTACGTGCGGGTCCGCTCGTTTCAGGAGCGGACCGATCAGGAGCTGCGCAAGACGCTCGCCCGCCTGCACGACGAAGCGAAGGAACCCTTCCGCGGTCTCGTCCTCGATCTGCGCGACAACCCGGGCGGGCTGCTCGAGCAGGCCGTGAAGGTGGGAGACACGTGGCTGAGCGACGGCCTCATCGTCTACACCCAGGGCCGCGTCGAGTCGCAGCGTCAGGAGTTCCGCGCTCATCCGGATGGACAGGAGCCGGCCTATCCGATGGTCGTGCTCGTGAACGCGGGCAGCGCCAGCGCATCGGAGATCGTGGCGGGAGCGCTGCAGGATCAGCGTCGCGCCCTCGTTCTCGGCCGGCATACCTTCGGCAAGGGCTCGGTGCAGACCGTGTATCCGCTCGAGGACGGCTCGGGTCTGCGCCTCACGACCGCGCTCTACTACACGCCCGCCGGCCGCTCGATCCAGGAGGTCGGGATCGCTCCGGATCTCGACGTCGAGGGGGCCGGCGAGGCGGCGGCGGAAGGCGAAGAGGGGCCGCGCCGGATGCGCGAGAAGGATCTCGAGCATCACTTCACCCACGAGGCTGCGCAGCCGGGAGCGCAGAGCGCGCCGGAGCCCGCACCGAAGCCCGAGGCCACGCCGGCGGAGACCGCGCCGCCGGCTGCCGAGACCGCCGAGGAGGCCGACCCACAGCTCTCGCGCGCGCTCGACGTGCTCGAGCATTGGTCGGAGTACGAGGGCCGGCTGCGCGAGAAGCCGCCGGAAGCTCCGGCAGCGACCGTGACCTCTGCGAGCGCACCCTAGCGTCGCGGCGTCCGAGGAGAACAACGCGTTGGACGTACAGGCGTATCTGCGGGAGCGAGGAGAGCGAGTGGACGCTTTCCTCGACGAAGTGCTCCCGAAACCCGGTGAGGTGCCGGAGGCGCTCGCGCAGGCGATGCGCCACCTGGTATTTCCCGGTGGCAAGCGGCTGCGCCCGGCCCTGGCCTTCGCGGCGGCCGAAGCCGTCGGTGCGCCGGCCGAGCGGGCGCTCTCCATGGCTGCCGCCGTCGAGCTGATCCACACCTACTCGCTGGTTCACGATGATCTGCCCTGCATGGACGACGATGACGAGCGGCGCGGCCGTCCGACGGTGCACATCGCCTACGGCGAGGCCGTCGCGGTGCTCGCTGGCGATGCCCTGCAAGCCCTCGCATTCGAGGTGCTCGCGCCGATTGGCCCACGCGCCGCCGCCCCGGAGCGCCCCCGCGGCGCGCTGCGCGATCTCGCCGACGCGGCGGGAGCGCGGGCACTCGTGGGCGGCCAGGTGGACGATCTCGCCGTGGCAACCGAGGTGCCCGGTGCGGCGCGCATCGAATCGGTGCACCGGCGCAAGTCGGCGGCGCTGATCGCGGCGTCGGTCGTCGGTGGCGGC
>CAYOIG010000328.1:0-1744 GCA_964403915.1 uncultured Myxococcaceae bacterium | reverse complement strand
CTGGGGCATCGAGTCGACGCGCAGCCTCGACGCCGACCCGGAGGGTTCCCTCCGTGTCAACGAGTACGTCGTCGAGCGCGATGGAGAGCGCCAGCTCGTACACTTCTGGTACCGCTCCCACCGCAAGACGGGCCTGCTCGGAGGCCTCGATCAGAACGTCGACCGGCTGCTGGGCCGGCTGCTCGAAGGCCGCGCCGACGGCGCGCTCGTGCGGCTCAGCACGCCGCTGCCTCCGGGAGAAGAGGTGGCCGCACGCAGCCGCCTGCTCGGCTTCGCCGCCGTGCTCGACCCGATGCTGGGTTCGCGCTGGCCCGACGAGACGGCGGCTTCTCTCGATGCGCCGCGGGTGGCCGCGCCGTAGGCGGGCTGCACGCCCGCGGAGCTCGCTGGCAGCGGCTGCGCTACGGCGTCTCGCGGCCGGCGGCCTGCTCTCCCCGTTGCCGGACCCGCTCGAGATGGTGGCGCTCGATCACGCGCACCACCTCGTCGACGTCGTCGGTCACGACGAAGAGGTCGAGATCGCGCGGCGAGACCAGCTTCTCAGCGAGCAGCCGCTGCTTCATCCACTTCACGAGTCCGCCCCAGAACTCCGTGCCGAAGAGAACCACCGGAAAGTCGTGGATCTTTCCCGTCTGCTTGAGCGTCATGGCCTCGAACATCTCGTCGAGGGTGCCGAAGCCGCCCGGGAGCACCACGAAGCCGCTCGCGTACTTCACGAACATCACCTTGCGCGCGAAGAAGTAGTCGAACTCGAGCTTGATCTCGGCGAACTCGTTCGGATTCTGCTCCTTCGGCAGCTCGATGCTGAGGCCGATCGAGCGGCCGCGACCCTTGCGTGCGCCGCGGTTGGCGGCCTCCATCACGCCCGGGCCGCCGCCGGTGATGATCGAGAAGCCGGCCTTCGAGAGGGCCTCTGCTACCCGCACGGCCTGCTTGTAGTAGGGATGCCCGGGCTTCACGCGTGCGCTGCCGAAGATCGACACCGCCGGCCAGACCGGGCGCAGGGTTTCGAAGCCCTCGACGAACTCGCCCATGATCTTGAAGACGGTCCAGGTATCGCGGGCGCGCGGATCGCTGCTCATGGGCTCCTCATCGGGCGTTCTACGGGCGTTTCTTGAACAGATCGTCGAGGGCTGCCCGCGCCCCGCCGGCCGCGGGTGCCGGCCCGTCGCGCGGCGCGAACCATTCGCAGCGGTTTGCGCGCTCGCGGTCTCCCACCCGCTCAGCACCCGGCTCGCGGCACTCGTTGTAGGCCGCAGGATCATGCTGGGCGCAGTTGCGACACGCGTGAAGCTCGGCGCCGCAGTCGCAGGCGTCGCGGAAGCCGATGCGCTCGCCGCTGCGAAGCGTGACTTCGAGGCCGCAGGAGAAGCAGTGCATGGCGGGACGGTGCTCTTCCGAGCGGCGCTGTCAACCGCCGCGCGCGCGCAGCGCGTGATACCGTTCCGGCCGCCATGTCCGCCCCGGGTCTTCGCCGCCCTGCCCCGCTCACCCTCGCGCTCACCCTTACCCTCGCCCTCGCGCTCGGCGCGGCGCGTGTTGCGAAGGGCCAGGCGGCGGGCGGCGGGCCGGATCTCAATCTGCTGGCGCTCGACTGGGCACGCGGGCAATACGGCTCGCCCGTCGTCTGCGAGGTGGACGGCGCGCCCGTGCGTGCGGTCCGGCGCGTTCTCATCGCCCCCGTGCCGGCCAAGGAGGCCGAGCGCGGCGCGGCCGACCGGATCCAGTTTCCCGATCCCGAAGC
>CAYOIG010000327.1:0-9457 GCA_964403915.1 uncultured Myxococcaceae bacterium | reverse complement strand
GTGTGTCTTGCGCGTGCGTGGATGAGCAGCGACTCGGCCCTGGTCGGCCCAGGATCCGAGCTCGACGCGCCCGCGACGAACGAGATACTCGACGAAGGCCTGCGCTGCTTCGTCGGGTCGCGCGCTACGCGCATCGCCCGTGGAGAGCGCGGATGCGGCGGCTGCGAGGGCCGGTGCGCCGGAGGGCGTGCGCACGGCGAGCACGCGGTGGCCGAGGCCGAATGCCGAGCCCGCGAGTCGGATCATCGGCAGCAGCTCGCCGGTGATCGCGCTCCCTCCCGCACGGGAAGCAGCGCCAGCTCCACGCTGGGTCAGCACGGGCCCTCCCTTCGTCGGGCGCCGCACGGGAGGTGCCTTGGCCGTCGCGCTCTCCAGCGAGAGCAGCCCACGGCGCACGAATGCGGTGCGCAGGGCCCCGCCGTGCCGTCCCTTCAGCAGCGTGCGATCGGCCTCGATCATCTGTGCGGCGACCTGACTGAAGTAGGCGGGAACGATCGCAGCGTGCTGCACGGCGCGAACGAGAAGGGTCGCGAAGTCTCGCGCCACGGCGAGCAGATGCTTCTCGGTGGGCTTCTTCGTCGCACCCGCCAGCATGAGGCCCATCGCCTCGAAGGCGCCGCCCGTGAAGACGCGCGAGAACGAGTGCGGCTCACTCGTGAGCTGCGCGTCGGGCCCGGACGGCGCCAGCGCCGACGGCGGACGATAGAAGAAGGCATTGACGGCGTTGCGAAGGGCATCGGGTGCCACGAGATCGGGCCGGCTCTGGCGGATGGCCCAGCCGAGAGACTCTGCGAGGCGTGACAGGCGCGACGAGCGAAACAGATGCCCCCCCGTGTCGGTGAGCACGGCCTCACGCAGGGTCTGCAGCTCGAGTCCGCACAGCAGCGCCGAGAGATCCCCGAAGCTCTCGTGGAAGGCGGCGGCCTCCGTGCTCATCACGTCCCAGAGCGCCGGCTGCAGCGCGTCGAGAATGGCATGGCCGAGCTCGTGGGTGACGACATCCGGACTCTCGCCCGAATGGATGGTCCTGCCTCCGGCCACGTCGTGGAAGAAGGAGAGGCTCGCTCGGTCGTAGTAGGCATTGAGGTCCTTGCCGCGGTCGAGGTAGACGCGCAGCCGCTTGGTCGCGGCCCAGCCGCGCTCGCCGAGATGCGGCGCCCAGAGCGCGATGCCGCGCAGAAGGGCCTCGATGCCCGTCCAGTAGCGAAAACCCTCGGTGCCGGGCTCATAGATCGCGAGCGGCGGCGCCTTCGCGGCGATGGTGAGGGCGAGCCGCGCAGGGGGAGGCGAGGGCGGCGGACGCCTCACGGGGCCGGCGCCAGAGAGAGGATCGTCCTCCCAGACGAGGATCTCGGCCGGAACCGGCCGCGGCGACGCCGCCGGCTTCAGCGCCGCGGAGGCGCGCGACGAGCGCGCGTGGCCTCCGGCACGACGAGCCGCCGGGCTCACGCGAGCTCCGCTTCGGGGATCGCCTCGATCTCGAGCAGGAGATCGCCCGCCTGCACGCGCGTGCCCGCGGGAAGCACGATCGTCCGGATGCGGCCGGTCACGTTCGCGCTCACGTTGCTCTCCATCTTCATGGCCTCGATCACGCACAGGCGCTCGCCGCGCACGATCTTCTCGCCCTCACGCTTGGCGTAGGAGACGACGAGGCCCGGCAGCGGTGCCCCCACCTGCCGGGGATCGTCGGGATCGGCCTTGCGATGCTCGGCCACGACGATGCCGAGGCTCTGATCGCGAACGAAGATGCGCCGTGGCTGGCCGTTCAGCTCGAAGAACACTCCCCGGAGGCCTTCCGCGTCGGGCTCCGACACCGCCACGAGTCGAACCACCAGCGTTCTGCCCGGCTCCACGTGAACGTGGATCTCTTCGCCGATCGCCATGCCGTGAAAGAAGGTCGTCGTCGGAAGGATCGAGACGTCGCCGTGCTTCTCCATGGCCTCGTGGAAGTCGAGAAATACCTTCGGATACAGCAGGCAGGAGAGGACGTCCGTGCTGGTGGGAGGGCGGCCGAGCTTCTTCTCGAGATCGCGCTCGACCTGCGAAAAATCAGGCGCAGGCAATCCCTCGCCGGGGCGCCCCTCGACGCTCGCGCGGCCCTTCAGCACCAGCGATCGAAGCGGCTCCGGGAAGCCATACGGCGGGCGGCCGATCTTGCCTTCGAAGTACTCGATCACCGATACCGGGAACGAGAGCTCGGCGCCGTCGCGCAGCACGGCCTCGGGCGTAAGGCCGTTCGAGATCATGTAGAGCGCCATGTCGCCCACGACCTTCGAGGATGGTGTCACCTTCACGATGTTGCCGAAGAGCTCGTTCACTCGCCGGTACATCTGCGTGACCTCGCGCCAGCGCTCACCGAGCCCCATGGCGATGGCCTGCTCGCGAAGGTTCGTGTACTGACCGCCGGGGATCTCGTGGTGATAGACCTCGGCGTCACCCGTGCGCGGTGCGCCGTCGAAGACGGCGTAGCTCGCGCGCACCGCCTGCCAGTAGGTGCCGAAGGCGAGCAGCTTCTCGAGATCGAGACCCGTGGCACGAGGCGTGTGGTCGAGCATGGCGACCACGCTCTCGAGATTGGGCTGCGAGGTCGAGCCCGAGAAGGGCCCGAAGGCGCAGTCGACGATGTCCACGCCCTCCTCCGCTGCCTTCAGCAGCGAAGCGGCCTGGATTCCGGCGGTGTCGTGCGTGTGGAGATGGATCGGAACGCCCACCTCGTCGCGCAGCGCCCGAACGAGGCGCCCGGCGGCGTAAGGGCGCAGCAGCCCGGCCATGTCCTTGATCGCGATGAGGTGCGCGCCGCGACGAACGAGCTCTTTCGCCAGCCCGACGTAATAGTCGAGCCCGTAGCGCTCGCGTGCCGGATCGAGCAGATCGCCCGTGTAGCAGATGGCGGCCTCGGCGATCTTTCCTGCTTCGCGCACGGCATCGAGAGCCACCTGCATCTGGTCGGTCCAGTTGAGAGAGTCGAAGACGCGGAACAGGTCGATGCCGCAGCCGGCAGCCTCCTGCACGAAGCGCCGTACCACCTCGTCGGGATAGGTCGTGTAGCCGACGGCGTTCGCACCACGCAGCAGCATCTGGAACAGCACGTTCGGAATCGCGGCCCGAAGCTGCACGAGACGCTCCCACGGATCCTCGTCGAGAAACCGCATGGCGACGTCGAAGGTGGCGCCTCCCCACATCTCGTAGCTGAACATCTGCGGCGCATGACGCGCCAGCGCCGGCGCCGCGGCGAGCATGTCGTGCGTGCGCATGCGCGTGGCGAGCAGCGATTGGTGTGCGTCGCGGAAGGTGGTGTCGGTGACGAGCAGCCGCTCCTGTGCGGCGATCCAGTCCATGAACTTTTCCGGGCCGAGCCGGTCGAGGATCTGCCGCGTTCCCTCGGCGGGCGCCTGCTCGCGCTCCCACGCGGGCGGTACGGGCTCCGAAAGCGCCGGGTCGGGCGCAGCGCGCGGCACGCCGGGGCGGCCGTTCACGGTGACCTCGGCCACGTATTGCAGCAGGCGCGTGCCGCGGTCGCGGCGGGGCGGAAAGTGCAGCAGCTCCGGCGTGGCATCGATGAAGCCGGTGGTGCAGCGGCCCTCGAGGAAGACCGGATGGCGCAGCACGTTCTCGAGGAAGCGGATGTTGGTCTCGACGCCACGCACGCGGAACTCACCCAGTGCTCGCAGCGTGCGTGCGGACGCCTCGCCGAGCGTGCGCCCCTTCGTCGTGAGCTTCACCAGCAGCGAATCGTAATAGGGGGTGATGAGCGCGCCGGCGAAGGCGGAGCCGGCGTCGAGGCGAACACCGAGCCCGCCGGGCGAGCGATAGCTGATGAGCTGGCCGAAGTCGGGCAGGAAGCGGTTCTCGGGGTTCTCGGTCGTGATGCGACACTGGATCGCGAAGCCGCGCGGTGCCAGCGCGGACTGCTCGATGCCGATCTCTGCCAGGCGCTCACCCTGAGCGATGCGGATCTGCGACTGCACGAGGTCGACGCCCGTCACCTCCTCGGTAACGGTGTGCTCGACCTGGATGCGCGGGTTCATCTCGATGAAGTAGAAGCGCTCGCCCTCGAGCAGGAACTCCACGGTGCCGGCGTTGCTGTAGCCGATCGAGCGGGCGAAGCGGACGGCGGTGTCGCAGAGCCGCTCGCGCAGTCCCGGGTCGAGGCCCGGCGCCGGCGCCACCTCGAGCACCTTCTGGTGCCGGCGCTGAATCGAGCAGTCGCGTTCGAACAGATGCACGACGCTGCCGTGGGCATCGGCGAGGATCTGCACCTCGATGTGCTTGGGCTCCTCGAGCAGCTTCTCGAGGAAGACCTCGTCGGTGCCGAAGGCCGAGTGCGCCTCGCGGCGCGCCGAGTCGTAGGCGGCCTCGAGCCCGGCGGCCTCGCGCACGACGCGAAGGCCCCGGCCGCCGCCGCCGCCCGCCGCCTTCACCATCACCGGGAAGCCGATCTCACGCGCAGCGCGAAGGGCCTCGGCCGCGCTCGCGAGCGGAGGCGTGCCGGGGATGAGCGGCAGGCCGGCGGCCTCGGCGGCGGCCCGTGCAGCCACCTTGTCGCCCATCCGAGCCAGCAGCTCGGGCGGCGGCCCGACGAAGACGAGGCCCGCCTCGCCCACGGCGCGCGCAAACTCCGCGCGTTCGGAGAGAAAGCCGTAGCCCGGGTGAACCGCGTCGGCCTCGGCGCGGCGTGCGATCTCGAGGATGCGCGCCACGTCGAGGTAGGAGCGAACGGGCTCTCCAGCCTCGCCGATCGGATACGCCTCGTCGGCCTTGAAGCGGTGGAGCGAGAAGCGGTCTTCGTGGGCGTAGACGCCGATCGAGCGGATGCCGAGCTCGGCGCAGGCACGGTGCACGCGGATCGCGATTTCGCCGCGGTTGGCGACGAGCAGGCGGCGAATCGGATGCAACATGTCGCGCGAGTCTAGACCACGGGCACGGCACGCCTTCCGGGTGCGTGCGGATGCGCGGGGGATCCGGCCGTCCCACTACTCAGTGGCAGCGAGCGTGATGCCGATCTCTTCGGGAAGCCCCGGGGCTCGGGGCGGATCGCCCCGGAAATAAACAGTGTTTCAATAGCTAAAACGCTGGGTTGGACGGACTCTTGCGAGGGCGTCGCGGGCCCGCGCCGGCTGCCCGCGCGAGGAGGCTAAACGCTTTGTAATTCAGGCAGTTAGCGACCTGCTCCCACGGATCTCCGCGACGCCTCGGGGGCTGCCTCTCTGCTATGATCACGCGGCCCGAACGCCGTGCCGGAGCCCCCCGGCGGCACCCCGACAGAAGGACCGATGAAGGACAAGGACCGCTACTGGGATTGCCTGGATCAGGCGATGGAAGCGTCTCACGGTGGTCGCACTGAGGAGGCGCTGGCCTGGCTCGAGGAGGCGCTCAAGGCGTCGCCGGAAGGCGCGGAGGCGCACAACGGGCGCGGAGAGATCCTCTGGGACGACGGGCGCGTGGAGGAGGCCCTTCACGAGTTCGAGCTCGCGAGCCGCTCCGACCCGAAGTTCATCACCGCTCATCTCAACCGGGCCGAGATCCTGATCGACGAGCTCGGCGAGTACGAGCAGGCGCTCACACTCTGCGACCAGCTCCTGGCCGGCAAGGGAGATCTCCCGCGTCCCGACAAGGGGATGGAGGCGGAGATCTACTACCTGAAGTCGAAGGCCCTGTTCTATACGGATGATCTCGAGGGCGCACTCTTCCTGGTGCGCCGCGCTCTGAAGACGGGTGGCGATCAGGGCATCTACCGCGCCTTCGAGGGGCAGATCCTCTTCGAGCTCGGGCGCTTCAAGGAGGCGCGCCCGCCCCTCGAGACGGCCGTCGTGATGGAGCCCGACGCGGCGCAGACGCACTACCACCTCGGCCTCGTTCTGGAGCGCCTCGGCGAGAACGAGGAGGCCGCGCGCCGCTTCGAGAAGGCGAGCCAGATCGAGCCCGAGCAGTTCCCGGTGCCGCTCAAGATGTCCGACGAAGACTTCGAGCACGCCGCGGCCGAGGCCATGGCCGAGCTGCCCCGCTCGATCCGCGAGTACGTCGAGAACGTGCCGGTGCTGATCGAGGAG
Organism: uncultured Myxococcaceae bacterium; assembly: GCA_964403915.1. Lineage (GTDB taxonomy): Bacteria > Myxococcota_A > UBA9160 > UBA9160 > UBA9160 > MYXO. The sequence continues at coordinate 3,407 of CAYOIG010000327.1, read as the reverse complement.
TGGCCGGCGGTGGAGTTCGTGCTCGGTGAGAACGTCTCGCCGACGATCCTCGGCATCTTCCTCGGCGTGCCCCGCACGCAGGCCGGCGCAGCCGACCAGCCGCGGGACATGGACCGTGTGATCCTGTTCAAGCGCAACCTCGAGACGCATTGCCGCGACCGTGAGGAGCTGGTCCAGGAGATCCAGACGACGCTGAAGCACGAGATCGGTCACTATCTCGGCCTCGACGAGGACGACCTGGAGCGGCTCGGCCTCGCCTGACGCCCCGCGCTGCGGGATCCTCGCGCTGGATGCAGCCTGCCATCGCCCGCCTACTCGATGCGCTGCGCGCCGCTGTCGGCGCGGACGCCCTGCTCTCGCGCCCGGAAGAGCTCTTCGTCTACGAGTGCGATGGCCTCACGCACCACACGGGCCGGCCGAGCGCCGTCGTGCTGCCGCGGACGACGGACGAGGTCGTGGCCTGCGTCGAGGCCTGCGCGCGCGAGGGCATACCCTTCGTGCCGCGCGGCGCGGGCACGGGCCTCTCCGGCGGCGCCGTCGCCCTGGCCGGCTCAGTGGTGATCGAGTGCGCGCGCATGGACCGCGTGCTCGAAATCGATGCCGTCGATCGCGTGGCGGTCGTGCAGCCGGGTGTCGTGAACGCCGATCTGTCGAAGGCCGCTGCCCCCTTTGGCCTCCACTTCGCCCCCGATCCCTCGAGCCAGCAGGCCTGCACCCTCGGTGGCAACGTCGCCGAGAACTCGGGCGGTCCCCACACGCTCAAATACGGAAGCACGACGGGGCACGTGCTGGCCGTCGAGCTGGTGCTGGCGACGGGCGAGCGCGTGCGACTCGGCTCCCGGGCGGGCGGGGACCCCGGCTACGACCTCACGGGTGTCGTGGTGGGCAGCGAGGGCACCTTTGGCGTCGTGACCGAGGCGACGGTGCGCCTGCTCCCGCTCCCCGAAGCGGTCGAGACCTTGCTCGCGATCTTTCCCGACGTCGTCTCCGCCTGCCACGGCGTCGGCGCCGTGATCCGCTCCGGTCTCGTGCCGGCGGCGCTCGAGATCGTCGATCGGCGCACGATCGCGGCCGTCGAGGCGAGCGTCTATGCGGCGGGGCTGCCTCTCGATGCCGGAGCCGTGCTGATAGCCGAGCTCGACGGCCCGGCCGTGGCGCTGCCGAGGCAGGTGGAGAGCGTGCGGGCGCTCTGCGCGGCGAGCGGCGCCACACGTGTCGAGGTCGCGCGCGACGCCGCCGAGCGCCAGCGCTTCTGGCGCGCCCGCAAAGGCGCGTTCGGCGCCATGGGTCGCCTTGCGCCCGACCTCTACGTGCACGACGCCGTCGTGCCGCGCTCGAAGCTCCCCGAGGTGCTGGAGCAGATCTGCGCCATCGGCGACCGCCACGGCCTCGTGCTCTCGAACGTCTTTCACGCGGGCGATGGCAACCTGCACCCGAACATCTCCTTCGACCGCCGGGATGCGGACGAGCTGCGTCGGGTGCTGGCGGCCGGGGCCGAGATTCTCGAGCTCTGCGTGCGGGCCGGCGGCGTCATCAGCGGCGAGCACGGTATCGGCACCGAGAAGCAGGACTTCATGCCGCTGCTGTTCTCGCCCGACGATCTCGACGCCATGCGCCGGCTGCGCGCCGTCTTCGACCCCGAGCGACGCTCCAACCCCGGCAAGATCTTTCCGACGACACGCTTCTGCGTCGAATCGAATCCGAAGGCCCGTGGCTACGAGCGCGTGAGCTTCTCACCGTGAGGGCGGCCGGTGACGAGGGCGCAGCGTGTCGCCGCGTGATCGCACCGCCCGATGCGGCGGCCCTGGCCGAGGCCGTCCGCTCGCTGGGTGAGCGCGGCGAGGCGGCGCTCGTTCGCGGCGCCGGCACCGAGCTGCCACAGGGCAACCTGCCGCGCCGCGCCAGCGTGACGCTGTCGACGCTGTCCCTGACGGGTATCGATGTCCTCGACGCCGACGAGGGCGTCGCCCACGTCGCAGCGGGAACGACCGTCGCCGCGCTTCGTGAGGCCGCGCACCGCGAGAGGCTGGAAGTGCCGCTCGATCCGCCCTCCCTCGCTTCCACCGTCGGCGGCGCCCTCGCTGCAGCGTCCCTCGGTCCGCGCGTGCTCGGCTTTGGCCGAGTGCGCGAGCAGGTGCTGGGCCTCGAGGTCGTGCTCGGCAGCGGCGAGCGCACGCGCTGCGGCGGTCGCGTCGTCAAGAACGTGACGGGTTACGACCTCGCGAAGCTCTACGTCGGCTCTCTCGGAACCCTCTGCGTGATCGCGCACGCCTGGCTGCGGCTTCGGCCGCTGCCCGAGCGGGTGCAGGTGATGGCGGCGCCGCTGGCCACCGGGGAGAGCGCATTCACGGCTGCGCTCACGGCAGCGCGTCTTTCCGGCGTGCGCGCGGCCGCGCTGCTGGATGCCGGGCTCGCCCCCGAGCTCGGCGCTGGTCTTCCGACGCCGCCCCATGACGGATTCCTGCTCGTGGTGGAGCTGGCCTCCGACGCGGCCATCGTGGCACAGAGCGCGGCAGCGCTCGCTTCGCAGCACGCGGCGGTGGCGGTGCCGGCCGAAGCCATGAACGCCGTGGCTGCGCTCGAAGGGCCCGCCGGCGCTGCGTCTCTGGCGAGCGCGCTGCGGCTGCGCGTGACGGCACGCCCCTCGCGGCTCCGCGCCGCTCACACGGCCCTGCGTGCGGCGGGCGCCCTCGTCGTCACGCACCCGGGCCTGGGCCTTCTCTGCGCCCGCTTCGCGCTCGGCGCGCACGGCGACCTCTCGCGCGTCGAGGCAGCGCTCGCAGCCGCACGCGCTGCGGCCCGCGCGGGCGAGGGCAGCGCTCTCCTCGCGGCAGGCCCGGCCTTTGCTCGTGAGGGGCGCGACGTCTTCGGCGAGCCTCCGGCTGCGCTCGCACTGATGCGGCGGCTCGCATCCGGTCTCGATCCGATGGGCGTTCTCAATCCTGGTGTCTTCGTGGGAGGCATCTGATGGCGACGGGCTCGCTCACGCCCGGCACGCGCGAGGCCGTCGAGATCCATACGAAGAGCCTCGACTGCGTCCACTGCGGCCTGTGCCTTCCGGTCTGCCCGACCTATCGCGAGACGGGGCGCGAGAGCTCCTCGCCGCGGGGCCGCGTCTCTCGGGCGCGCGGCGTCGCGGAGGGGGAGATCCCGCTCGGAGACGTCGTTGCCGAAGAGATGTATCTCTGTCTCGGCTGCCGCGCCTGCGAGACCGCATGTCCTTCGGGCGTTCAGTTCGGGTCGCTGCTCGTGGCAATGCGCGCTGAGGTGGAGCGGCACGGCCTGCGCCGTGGCCTTGCGAACCGCATCGAGACGCGGGCGCTTCGCGCCGCGATTCCGCATCCGCGGCGGCTGCGTGCGCTGGTCTCGCTGCTCGGGCTCGTGCAGCGGATGGGGTTCGACGATCT
>CAYOIG010000326.1:0-3147 GCA_964403915.1 uncultured Myxococcaceae bacterium | reverse complement strand
TCGGCGAGATAGGCCGCCGGCTCGACGTCCGCGAGCTTGGCCGACTCGACGAGCGAGTAGAAGAGCGCCGCTACCTGCGTGCCGCGCAGCGACTTCGATCCGTAGTGATTGGCTCTTCCGAGGACCACGCCGCGCATCGTCCGTTCGGTGGCGTTGTTATCCAGCGGGATGTCGGGATTCTCGAGGAAGCGCACGAGCCCCGGCCAGAGCCCCAGCGTGTAGGCGATGGCCTTGCCGAGGGCCGACCTCGGCAGCGCGGCCTGACTCTTCAGCCACGTCTCGAGCGCTGCGATGAGGGGCCGCGACTCGCGGTCGCGCAGGGCCGCGGTGAGCGCCCGGCGGTCTGCCGTGTCGCTCTCCCGGGCGCGCGCCTCGATCTTGTACAGATCCCGGATCCAGTCGAGCGCCTGGGTGGCCTCGGGATAGGCGGGCTCGGCCTCCAAGAGCGCTCTGCGCACGTGGGCGAAGCAGTGGGCAAGGATCATCGAGCCCGGGCCGTCGCGCGAGGCCGCGGCCTCGCGGCTGCGCTTGGCGGCGAGCGAGGGGTAGGCGCCATAGCCATCGCACACGACGATGCCCTCGTACTCGCCGAGGATCTTGCCCGCCGCCTCGGCCGAGCGCGAGGGATCGATGCGGTAGAACACGGCCTCGGGGCTGGTGACCGACCACGCGTACCAGCGCTTGGCGCCCCCTTTCTCGAGCAGGGGCCAGACCGTCTCGTCGGCACCGATCACGGGCGCGCGGAGCACCTGCGCGTGCAGGGCCTCGTAGCTCGGCAGCAGATGACGGTGAAGCGCCAGGAGCTGGTCCCAGAGCGTCTGGGACTCGACCCTGAGCCCGGCCCGCGACATCTGGCGCACCTGGCGCGTGAGCGGGAGGTGATCCACGTACTTGCCCACGGCAACGGCCACGGCGAAGTTCACCGAGTAGCGGCCCCCCGGCACGAGCTTCGCAGGGCCCAGCGCCGTCTCCACGCAGCCGCCGCAGGCGCAGCGGTACTTCTGGCGCTCGTGGCGCACGATGCGGAAGCTGCGCTCGACGACATCGATCTCCTCGGAGGCTTCGACCTGGCCAGCCATCTCGGTGAGCACGCCGCCGCAGGCCGTGCAGGCCTGGTCGGCGGCATCGAGCGCGTGGCGGACCGGGACGAGCGGGAGCTCGGCCTGGCGGCGTGGGCCATGGCCTGTGCGCGGGGCCTTGGCCTCGGCGGGCGTCTCGCCCGGGTTCGGCGGCGGCCCCGGGCGCTGCTCGGAGGAGCGGCCGAAGAGCTTGCTCTGCTGCGCGGCGAGCTGCTCGCGCAGCAGCATCATCTCGAGCTGCAGCGCCGCGGTGGCGTCCTCACCGCGGGCCTTTGCGAGCGCGGCCGTGAGCGCGGCGAGGCGGTGATGCAGGCGGCCGTTCTCGCGCTCGAGCAGCTGCGCCACCTGTCGCAGGCGCTCGATGTCGGGCTCGGTCTCGAGCTGAATCACGCCACAGTCATTACACCATACTACGTTACACCGCAAGGGGTCGTGGAAGAATCTTCGCTGGCGACAGCCGCATGCGTCCGACCGCACGGCTGCCCTCGAGGTAGAGCGCAAGCTCGGAGAGCGTGAGCTCGAGCGCGCCGGCCTCGGCCTGCTCCCACAACGGCGCGAAGCGCCCCTGCTCGAGCCGCTTGTGGTACAGACATAGCCCCGTGCCGTCGTAGAGCAGCACCTTGGCTCGGGTGCGCGAGCGGCCGGTGAACAAGAAGCAGTCTCCCGAGAGCGGATCGCGCCCGAGCTGCGAGACCACCAGCCCATACAGGCCGTCAAAGCCCTTGCGCAGATCCACCGGCGCCGCGTACGCGAACACCCGCACGCTGCGCGTGCCGAGGATCACGGCAGCCCGCGCAGCATCTCGAGCGCCTGGCGACGCCGAGGCCCTCGAGGCGAAAGCCCGAGGGCGAGATCAGCACGAGCGTTGCGGTCTCGATGGCCTTGCCCGGCGCCCTCTCGCCTCGTACCCGAACCCGTCGCAGCCCGGCCTGGGTCCCGAGGCGTCGCTCGCGGGCGGCCCAGCGCTGCAGCGCGGACGCCGATACGCCCACGCTCTCGGCAATCGTCCGCCAGCTCGCTCCCGCCCGCCGCCGCAGCGCCGCGTAACGCTTGACCTCCGCATGCAATCCCTGCGGCAGCGGCTGCGTGCGGTGTCGCCCGAGCCCCGCGATCGCCCCCCGCAGCCGTCGCCCCTCCTCGCCAACGCTCTCGTCCACCGGCTTCCCCCCTCACGCTCGTGCGTGACGGGGTCAGCCTGCGCGCTTCACGGCCAATTTGGAAGACGGGCTACGGCGAGCATTTACGCTGCATTGCGAGACATCCTTCGCGCTTGCCCAATGGATGCTTCCACCCCAGTACTCCTCGCGAGTGGTCTTCGGCGTGCCGCCACTCAATAGCTGCGCTTGCGAGAGGATCGGACCCACTGCCCACCCCTCCGGAATCTCACCCAGTTCGGAGTCCACGAGTCGGGTGGGGAAGATGTCGGCGAGAGGCTTGGGGAGGCCTGGGTCGCGGCCTTCGGCCTTGGCGCGGACGGGGTCGAAGTCCACGAACCACGACTTGAAGAGCGCCCGCGCCATCGCCTCCAGCGTCTCGTTCATCCGCCGGTTCAGCTCGATCTTGTCGTCCAGAGTGCCGAGGATGTGGCCGATGGCACGTTGTTCGTCTGGCGGTGGGAGCGCGACGTCGAGCGCCTTCAATTCGTCGCTGTTCAGTCGGCCCGTTCCATGACCGGCGAGATCGACGAGCGAGAGAAGGCGTTCCTTGTTCCCAAGAAGCAGGTACGGGAGATAGTCACTGCGGATGTGCGCCTTGGGCCGGAGAGCCTTCACGTCTTGATTGAACGTCATCGGCCGACCAACCACGCAGATCGGCAGATCGTTCAGCAGTGTCATCCCCCGAGCGAGGAGCAGGACCGAGCCAGCAGGAACGAGCTTGGTGCCACTTGCGACGCCTTCGTCAGAGAGATGATCCTCGGTGTCGTCAAGTCGAAACCGCTTCATGTCCTTTGCGGAGACCCAGGGAACCGAACCAATCCAGTAGTCGGGGCGCTCTTTCGATGGCGTTCCACCTGATAGGAGGTCGGTCACCTCGCCCAGCGTGGTCTCGCGCCATTCCCCCGCCCTAT
>CAYOIG010000325.1:0-8184 GCA_964403915.1 uncultured Myxococcaceae bacterium | reverse complement strand
CTTCGACTGCTGGTAATGGCAGTGGGCGCCACGCTTCAGCGTGTAGGGAACCGACTCGTGCTGCGGATGGAGTTCCGCGAAGTCGCGGTAGTAGGAGAGGGCCTCGTCGTACTTTCCCTGATCGAAATAGGTATCCGCGATCTTCAGCTCCGCCATCACCGCGTATTCGCTGTAGGGATAGTTGTCGATGATCTGCTGGAAGGTCTCGATCGCCTTGTCCTGGTCGCCCGTCGGGATCAGCCAGAGGATCTTTCCGCCCTCCATCTGGGTGAGGCCGCGCTGGTAGAGCACTTCGGCAGCCGGCACCTCCTCGGCCTCGGTGCCGGTCGTTGCACACCCCGAGAGCCCGGCCGCCAGTGCCAACGCACCGGCCAGGCCGCCCATCCAGCCGAGGCCCCGAATCACGGTCAGTCGCGCCATGGCCACCCCCTCCACGCGTCGAAACGACCCCGGAAGGCTACCGGAGCCCTTCATCGGGTGTCAATTTGCTAGGCTTCAACATCGGCAACCGAGGGGGAGAGTCAATGGTTCACGAGCACTTGAAGGGGCTGCGGCTGGATCGCCGCGCACTTGGCCGCCGCGGCTGGATCTCGGCCGACGATCTCAGCGCGGAGCTGGCCGGCCTGCCGGATGTCGCCTCGAAGATCGCAGAGCCCGAGCCCGAGGCGGGTGAGCCGGCCGCTGCGGCCGGGGCGGCTGACGAGGGGTCGGGGAAGTAGGGGGCCGGTGTGATCAAGGCCAGGCTCGGCGACCGCCTCGATGCCTGGCTGAAGGCTGCGCTCCCGTTTCTCTTTCGCCGCCCGCTCGATCCCAATGCGCTGACCGTCCTCGGCACGGTGGTTTCGCTGGGGGCAAGCGTCGCGTTCGGGCTGGGCGAGTTCCAGTGGGCCGGCGTACTGATGCTGGCGGGTGGGGCCTTCGACCTGGTAGACGGGGTGATTGCCCGTCATTTCGGGACGAGTTCGGCCTTCGGCGCCTTCCTGGATTCGACGCTCGACCGCCTCGCGGACATGACGCTCCTGGTCGGGATCGGGGTCCACTACGGCAGCGAGGGCGAGACCGTCTACCTCCTGCTCACCTGCTGGGCCCTCGTCGCGACGGTGCTCGTCTCTTATGCCAAGGCCAGAGCGGAGTACTGGCTGCCCCAGGTGGATGGCGGGCTGCTGGAGCGCGGTGAGCGGATCGGCCTGCTCGCCATCGGAGCGATCCTCGGCGTCATGGTCCCGATACTCTGGGTGATCGGTCTGCTCGGCACCTATACCGTCGTGCAGCGGATGATCGAGGCGCACCGCCAGATGTCCCGCATGGCGGCCGATGCGCGGCGCGCGGGGGCGCCGCAGAGCTTCCTGGAACATCCGCCGTCCCCGGCGCGCGGCGGCAACGGAGCAGCAGCGAAGCATGAGTGAGCAGCCGAAGAGCGCACCCGAGGCCCTGCCGCAGATCGACTTCTCGACCTTCGTTCTCTCGCTCTCGACCTCGGCCTTCTATCACCTCGGCCTGGTTCCCGACCCCGAGACCGGTAAGCCCGCCGCGCCGAACCGCGTCCTCGCCCGGCAGACCATCGACACGCTCGAGGTTCTGCAGGTCAAGACGCGCGGGAACCTCGACGCCCAGGAGTCCCATCTGCTCGAGAGCCTGCTCTACGAGCTGCGCCTGCGTTTCGTGGATACGCCGAAGTGAAGCCGGCTGCGGCCCTCGTCATCGAGGCGCCGGCCAAGGTGAACCTGGGGCTCCGCATCCGTGGCCGGCGGCCCGACGGCTACCACCTGCTGGAGAGCCTCTTCGCGCCCCTCGACCTCACGGATCGCCTGCGGGTGGAGGTCGGGTCGCCGCCGCCCGGGCCGACCGGCCAGCGCGTGAGCCTCCGCGTGTCCGGCGAGCGGGCCGCGGGCGTGCCGGTCGATGCCTCGAACCTGGTCGTGCGCGCGGCCGAGGCCTTCCTCGCCGCAGCAGAGAGGCCGGATCTCGGGGTCGCGATCGAGCTCGAGAAGCGCGTTCCCGCCCAGGCCGGCCTCGGGGGCGGCTCGAGCGACGCCGGGGCCGTGCTCCGGGCGCTCGTGGCGCTGCTTCCCGGAGCCGTCGCGCAGCCGGCCCTCGCGGCGATGGCCCTGCGCCTCGGGGCCGACGTGCCCTTCTTTCTCGACCCGCGTCCGGCCTGGGTGCGAGGGATCGGCGAGCAGATCGAGCCCCTCCCCGGTCTCGCCCCCCTCGTCCTGCTGCTGGTCCACCCCGGAGCCGGCCTCTCGACGGCGGCGGTCTACGCGGCCTTCGATGCCATTGCGGGCGCGTTGACTCCCCCCGCCCGCGGGCCTACCGTCACGCCGCCCGAAGGGCCCCTCGAGCCGGAGACGCTCGCGAGGCTTCTCGAGAATGATCTCGAGCCGGCAGCGCTCCGACTCTGCCCCCCTCTCCTGCGACTGCGACAGCGGATCGCCGGGGCCGGGGCCTTGGCGGTGGGCATGTCCGGGAGCGGGCCGACGCTTTTCGGTGTCTTTCCCGACGAGCCGGCGGCCCGTCAGGCTGCAGCGAGGATGGACGAGGAGGCCGGACGGAAGGATGGGCCGCGGAGCGGCCCTGCGGTCTGGGCCCGGGTGGCCCGGACCGTGAGCGCCCCGAAGCCCGCGGTTCCGGTAACTTCGTGCCGAGAGCTGGCCGATGGGGCGTCGCCAAACTGGTAAGGCAGCGGCCTTTGGAGCCGCCATGTGCAGGTTCGAATCCTGCCGCCCCAACCCTTCTTCCGAGGACGCGCGCATGCAAGACATGAAGCTCTTCGCCGGCAACGCGAACCCCGGGCTCACGCGCGACGTGGCGGCCTATCTCGACGTCGAGATCGGGAAGGCCGAGGTGGGAATCTTCAGCGACGGTGAGGTGAACGTCGAGATCCGCGAGAACGTGCGGGGCATGGACTGCTTCGTGATGCAGTCGACCTGCGCACCGGCCAACACGCACCTCATGGAGCTGCTGATCATGATCGACGCGCTCCGCCGCTCTTCGGCCGGGCGCATCACGGCCGTGCTGCCCTACTACGGCTATGCCCGGCAGGATCGAAAGGTGCGGCCCCGGATGCCCATCTCGGCCAAGCTGGTGGCCGACCTGATCGGGGTGGCGGGCACGGACCGCGTGCTCTGCATCGAGCTGCACGCCGGCCAGATCCAGGGCTTCTTCAACGTGCCCGTCGACAACATCTTCGCCACACCCGTGCTGCTCGATGCGATCCGGCAGCGGGCCGGCGGCGACCTCTGCGTGATCTCGCCCGACGCCGGCGGCGTGGAGCGCGCGCGCGCCTATGCCAAGCGCCTCGACGCGCCGCTCGCCATCATCGACAAGCGCCGCGAGGCGGCGAACGTCTCGCAGGTCATGAACATCATCGGCGACGTGCGCGGCCGCACCTGCGTCATCGTGGACGACATCGTGGATACCGCAGGCACGCTGACCGAGGCCGCTCGAGCGCTCGAAGGCTCAGGCGCCCGTGCGGTCTACGCGGCCATCACGCATCCGGTGCTCTCCGGTCCGGCGATCAAGCGCATCGAGGAGTCGCCGCTGCGGGAGCTCGTCGTGACGGACACCATCCCGCTGCGCCCGGACGCCGCGCAGTGCAGCAAGCTCAAGGTCGTCTCGGTGGCGGCCCTCCTCGGCGAGGCGATTCGCCGCATCAACAACGAAGAGAGCGTGAGCTCGCTCTTCGTCTGAAGCCAACGGCAAAGGGGAACGGATCATGGGCGAGAACGCGCTCGCGGTGGAAGTTCGCGAGGGTCTGGGCAAGGGTGTCGCGCGCAAGCTGCGCGTGGCGAAGCGGATTCCGGCCGTCCTCTACGGCCGGGGCAAGCCCTCGGTCTCCATCTCCCTCGACCCGGCCGCGCTGGAGAAGCTGCTGCGCGCGAGCACTGCGGGGCTCAACACCCTGATCGACCTCGCCGTCGCCGGGCGCGCAGACCTCGCCGGCAAGGTGGTCATCGTGAAGGAGCTCCAGCGCGAGCCGATCCGCGGCGGGCTGCTCCACGCCGATCTCTACGAGGTCGATCTCAGCAAGACGATCGAGGTCTCCGTCCCGATCCACGTCGTGGGCATTCCCGTCGGCGTATCGCTCAATGGCGGCATCCTCGACACGGCTCTGCGCGAGGTCGAGATCGAGTGCCTTCCGCGTGCCATCCCGAGCGCTCTCGAGGTGGACGTCTCGGCCCTCGACGTTGGCGAGTCGATTCACGTGCGCGACCTCGTCGTGCCCGACGGCGTGACCGTTCTCTCCGACCGCGATCTCGCGGTGGTGTCGGTCGTGCTGCCGGCTGCCGAAGAGGCGCCGGCGGCGGTCGAGGCGCCGGCCGAGGGCGAGGCTGCGGCGGCTGCGCCGGCCGAGGCCGCGGCGGGCGGCGACGAGAAGAAGGGCAAGGAGAAGGAGTAGGGCGCTGAAGCTGATCGTCGGCCTCGGCAACCCCGGCCGCCGCTACGCCGGAACGCGCCACAACGTGGGCTTCCGCGTGGTGGAGCGCTTCGGGGAGCGGCATCGCATCGCGCTCTCGTCCCGAAAGTTCGGCGGCCGTTTCGGCCGCGGCGACGTCGGCGGTGTCGAGGTCGGCCTTCTCGAGCCCGAGTCGTTCATGAACCTCTCGGGCGAGTGCGTTGCCGAGGCGCTCCGCTATCTGCCCGTGGACGACTGGAAGAAAGACCTCGTCGTGGTCTCCGACGACGTCGATCTTCCGTTCGGGCGGCTGCGCCTGCGGCCTGGCGGCGGTGCGGGCGGCCACAAGGGCCTGCTCGACATCATCGAGCGCCTCGGCGGCGACGCCTTCGCTCGACTGCGTTTCGGCGTCGGGCGACCGGCCGGCGTGCGGATGGAGACGGCCGACTACGTGCTGCAGGGATTCTCGGACGCGGAGGAGAAGGTTCTCGGCGAGCGTCTCGACGCCGCCGCGGATGCGCTCGACACGATCCTGTTCGACGGCGTCGATCGCGCGATGAACACCGTGAACCGCGCGCCGGAGCAGCCTGCGTAGGCGGGCCATGCCGCCGCTGCTCGAGAGGCTGCGCGCCGCGAGCCGGGCGAATTGTCGGCTCATAGTGCCTAGATTTTTCTAGATATCCACTCGATTGTCCGATTGACCGGCCTTTGTCCGGCGTACTATCCTGCGCCCATGCGCAGCGGGCCGCTCCAGATCGACCGCCGCCCGGGTCTTCCGGTCTACCGCCAGATCTCGCAGCGGCTGCGCGACGAGATCGAGCGGGGCGAACGCGCGCCGGGCGCGCGGCTGCCGACGATCCGGGCGCTCGCCGACGAGCTCGGCGTCCACCGCGATACGGTGGCGCTCGCGTACGAAGAGCTGGCGCGCGACGGCCTCGTCGAGGCGACGGTCGGTCGGGGCAGCTTCGTGAGCGGGCCGCCGGGCGCAGCGGTGCCGGCGGCGGCACCGTTCGAGCCGACGCTCGCGCCGGTCGTATCGCGGCTGCTCGCGTTCGCACGCTCGCGCCCGCGCTACGCGGCGGACGACGCCGTTCCGCTGCACGCGCTGCTTCCCGACCCGACGCTCTATCCGGTGGATGCGTTCCGCCGCTGCCTCGACCGCGTGCTGCGGCAGGGCGGCGAGGAGCTGCTGCGTTACGGCGGGCCGCAGGGCTTCGCGGGCCTGCGCGAGGCGCTGGCCGGCCGGCTTCGCGAGGCCGGTGTCGCGGCCGATGCCGATTCGCTCGTCCTCACGCAGGGCGCGAGCGAGGGCATCACGCTCGCGCTCCGGCTCTTCGCCGAGCCGGGAGACACCGTGGCGGTCGAGGAGCCGACCTACCACAACGTGCTCACCGCGCTGGTCGCGCTCGACCTGCGCGCTGCGCCGATTCCGGTCCGCGACGGCGAGCCCGATCTCGCCGCGCTCGAGCGAGAGCTGTTGCGGCCCGAAGTTCGCTGCTTCTACACGATGCCGACGTTTCACAATCCGCTCGGCACGTCGACCGGCCTCGCGCACCGGCGCGCGCTGCTCGCGCTCGCCGCCCGCGCGGGCAAGCCGGTGATCGAAGACGCGTACGAGATGGACCTTCGCTACGCGGGACGCGCCGTTCCACCGCTGGCGGCGCTCGACGGCAGCGGGCTCGTCGTCCAGCTCTTCTCGTTCTCGAAATCGCTGTTCCCGGGCGCACGCGTCGGGTCGGTCTTCGCGCGCGGCCGCGTGCTCGACGGCCTGCTCGCGCTCAAGCAGTCGGCCGATCTCGGCGGTGCGCTCGTCCTGCAGGCGGCGCTCGCCGACTTCGTGAACCGCGGCGACTACGACCGGCATCTCGCGAAGCTTCGCCGCACGCTGCGCGCGCGGCGCGACGCGCTGCTCGCGGCGCTCTCCGCCGAGATGCCCGCCGGCGTTCGCTGGACGACGCCGGAAGGCGGGCACCAGGTCTGGGTCGAGCTGCCCGGCGAGATCGAGACGCGCGACCTGCTGCCCGAGGCCGCGAGCCGTGGCGTGCTCTTCGCACCCGGGCATCAGTTCCACCACGACGGACGGCCTTCGAGCGGGCTGCGGCTCTCGATCGCGATCGCCGACGAGGCATCGATTCGGCGCGGCGTGTCGGCGCTCGCAAGCGTCGTCAAGGAGAGGCTCGCACGCGGCACGCGCGGAGAGCCCGCGGACAGCATCTACGTCTAGCACGCGCGGCAGCGCGCGAAGGGCCCGCGGGGCCGGAAAGGAACGGACATGTCGCACGAGCACGAAGCAGCGGAACGCGCGGGGGCGCGCTCCTTCGAGATCAAGGTCGGACTCGCGGAGATGCTGAAGGGCGGCGTCATCATGGACGTGACCACCCCGGATCAGGCGAAGATCGCCGACGAGGCCGGTGCGGCCGCGGTGATGGCGCTCGAGCGCGTGCCGGCCGACATCCGCAAGGAGGGCGGCGTCGCGCGCATGTGCGCGATCGAGGTGATCGAGGGCATCCAGCGCTGCGTCTCGATCCCGGTGATGGCCAAGGTGCGGATCGGTCATTTCGTCGAGGCGCGGGTGCTCGAATCGCTCGGCGTCGATTTCATCGACGAAAGCGAGGTGCTGACGCCGGCGGACGAGGCGCACCACGTCGACAAGCACGGCTTCGACAGCCCCTTCGTCTGCGGCGCGCGCGATCTCGGCGAGGCGCTGCGGCGGATCTCCGAGGGCGCGGCGATGATCCGCACCAAGGGCGAGGCCGGGAGCGGAAACATCGTCGAGGCCGTGCGTCATCTGCGCCAGGTGACGAGCGACATGCGGGCGCTCACCGTGCTGCGGCCCGAGGAGCTGGCGGCGCGTGCGAAGGATCTGCGTGCGCCGCTCGACCTCGTGCGCCGCGTAGCGGAGACCGGGCGCCTTCCGGTGCCGAACTTCGCGGCCGGCGGCATCGCGACGCCGCGCGACGCGGCGCTCTGCATGGCGCTCGGCGCCGAGGCCGTCTTCGTCGGCTCGGGCATCTTCAAGAGCGAGGATCCCGCCGCTCGGGCGCGTGCGGTGGTCGCGGCGACCACGCACTGGCAGGATCCGGAGCGCGTGGCAGCCGCCTGCCGCGGTCTCGGCCGCGCCATGGACGGCATCGCCCTCGAGACGCTCGCCGAGCACGAGCGTCTCGCAAACCGCGGCTGGTAGCGGAGCGGCGAGCCTTGGACCCGAGCGAGCTGCCGCGCGTGGGCGTCCTCGCACTCCAGGGGGACGTGGAGGCGCACGCCCGCGCTCTCGCGCGGGCGGGCGCGCGCGCGGTCGAGGTGCGGGTCGAGAAGGATCTCGGGGGTCTCGACGCGCTGGTGCTCCCGGGCGGCGAGAGCACGACCATCTCGAAGGGGATGGCGCGGCTCGGTCTCTTCGAGCCGATCCGCGCCTTTGCGAACGCGGGCCATCCCGTGCTCGGCACCTGCGCCGGCGCCATCCTGATGGCCCGACACGTCGAGAACGCGCCCGTGCCGACGCTCGGACTCCTCGACGCGACCGCCGTGCGCAACGCCTACGGCACGCAGGTCGATTCCTTCGCCGCGACGGCCGACGCCGGCGCGGCGCTCGGCTTCGACGCGCTGCGCTGCGTCTTCATCCGCGCGCCCCGGCTCACCGCGCTCGGCCCCGGCGTCGAGGTGCTGGCGCGTGTCGACGGCGAGCCCGTGCTGGTACAGGAGGGCCACCTGCTCGCGGCGACCTTCCATCCCGAGCTCACGCCCGACGCCCGCGTGCACCGGCATCTGCTCTCGCTGGTGGGAGGAGG
>CAYOIG010000324.1:0-1593 GCA_964403915.1 uncultured Myxococcaceae bacterium | reverse complement strand
TGAGGATGTGCGTCGCGATGATGATCGTGCGGTCGCGGCCCGAGAGCTCGCGGATCAGCTCGATCGTCTGCTTGCGGCCGGACGGATCGAGGCCGGACGTGGGCTCGTCGAGGATGAGCAGCTCCGGGTCGTTCATGAGGGCGGCGGCGACCCCGAGGCGGGTCATCATGCCCGTCGAGAACCCCTCGATCTTCTGGGACGCCGCCGATGCGAGGTCCACGACCTGGAGGAGGCGGGCGAGCTGGATCTTGGTCTTCGACTGCGGCATGCCCGAGATCGCGCCGACGAACTCGAGGTACTGGATCGGCGTGAGGTTCTTGGGGAAGCTCGGGTTGGTGGGGAGGAAGCCGATGCGGCGGCGGAGGTCCGCGCGCTCGGCCGACATGGGCTCGCCCAGCACCTCGACGGTGCCGGCGGTGGGGTGCTGCAGGCCGAGGAGGATGCGGAACGTCGTGGACTTGCCCGCGCCGTTCGGGCCCACGAGGCCGAAGACCATGCCCTTCTCGACCTCGAGGGTCAGGGCGTTCAGCGCGATATAGCGATTCTGATAGATCTTTGTCAGGTCGCTGGTCTCGATCACGAGCATGGGACGCCTCGGTTCGTAGGCCCGCGGGAGATGCATCCTCTGACTCTGGGGACGGTGATCCTAGCAGCGGCCTTGCAGGGATTGGAACCCCGAGGAGTCCCCTTCCTGAGGTGCTTCCGAGCACCTCGACATACACTACGGCGATGGAGCACGTCCTCGTCATCAGCGAGAACGTCGCGCACGTCGAGGCGGTCACGGCTGCACTGCGCCGCGACGGACACCTCGTGCGCGCCGAGCCCTCGGTTGATCGCGGGCTCTTGCTGTCGCGCGATTGGACGCCCGCCATCATCGTGGTCGACCTGGACCTCGGGCTGACCGCGGGCGGGCTGGCGGCCATGCTTCGCGACCCGCACGTGCGGGATCGGGCGGCGGTCGTCGCGATGTGCCGACCTCAGCAATTCGGCCTTGTCGGACCGGGCGTGCCGGTCGACGACATCATGCTGACGCCTCCGGACGAGGAAGAGGTGCGTGTCCGCATCGGGCGCGTGCTGTGGAACAAGACCGGCGGTGTGAGTGGTTCGGTGCTGCGGCACGGCGGTCTGATCATCGACCTCGAGCGCTACACCGTCACCGTCGACGACGCTGTGGTGGACCTCACGTACAAGGAGTACGAGCTGCTGCGCTTCCTCGCGAGCAACGCGGGCAAGCCCTTCACGCGCGAGGCGCTCCTGAATCGTGTCTGGGGGTACGACTACTACGGCGGCTCGCGCACGGTGGACGTCCATATCCGGCGCATCCGGGCCAAGATCGAGCGGCACGAGGCCTACATCGACACCGTGCGCAACGTGGGCTACCGCTTCATCGACGATGCGCCGCCCGGCGGGCGCCTCGATGCGTTCGGCGCCGAGGGCGTATAGCAAGCGCCGCCTGCGGTTTTCGCCCCCGTCCCGATGAAACATGTTCGTAACAACGCAGTAATCGCGGAGTAACCGCGCCGGCCTACCTTTTCCTCTGACGCCGCACAAGAGAAGATCGTGCGGCACTCGCCATCCCGGGCGGGTAGACGA
>CAYOIG010000323.1:0-4677 GCA_964403915.1 uncultured Myxococcaceae bacterium | reverse complement strand
CAAGAAGTCGCTGACCATCCAGGCCATGAAGTAGGCCAGGGTCCATCGGCGGCTCGAGAGCCGCCGGGCTTCGAAGGGCCAGGTATCCGCAGGGCTACCTGGCCCTTCTCATTTCCGGTCGGCCCCCCGCCGTTCAGGAATTTGACACGCGTTCTATTTTCGTGGGAGACTGCGCCACCTGCCCAGGGAAAGGAGCGCCCGCGTGTCGACCTCAGCGCCTTCGAGAGGAAGAATCTGGCCGACCCTTCATCTGCTGGCGCTCGTGCTGGTGGCCGGGGCCTGCCTCCAGTGCGGCCCTTCCCCCGCGGTCAAGATCACCTCGCCGGCCAACGGCGCCTTCACCAACGCGGGCAGCATCGCCGTGAGCGGAGACGTGACGGGCGTGGACGCGGCCGCCATCGCCACGCTCACCGTGAACGGCGCTTCGGCGCTTCCGCTGGCCGCAGGCGGCCATTTCGCCGCGACCGTCCCCCTGGGGTCCGCCGCCATCTTCAACCCGATCGTGGCGGAGATGCGGCTCACGGACGGCCGGATCCTCCGCGACCGCGTGACGCTCGTGGTGGGAGACGGCGTCACGACGGGCTCCGTGGCCGATGGCAGCGCTTCGCCCGAGAGCGTTGCGATGCGCTTCGGCGACACCGGGCTGGCCCAGGTGACGCCCGTGGTGGAGCAGCTCTCGGGCGGCGCCCTCGACATCGGGGGCCTGATCACGGCCCAGAACCCCATCCTCGACGACGCCTGCGTCGTCGAGTCTCTCGGCAACTGCCTCTACTTCGCGACCGCAAACGTGGTGGAGGTGGGCTTTGGCGACTTCTCCCTCTCGGCCGACGCCGCCAGCAGCGGCACGACGCAGGCGACGGTCGCCATCGACGACTTCTATGTCGAGATCGATCTCAACGTGCGGGATCTCGTCGCGCTCAACATCACCTGCGGCCTCGAGATCTCCGCCACCAGCGCCACGATCACCAGCGACTACGCGATGGAGCCGAAGGCCGGCGAGCCGTCGAAGGTGGACGTGCAGCAGGTCGGCAGCGTCAGCGTGAACCTCGGCGACTTCGAGTCACACTTCATCTCCGGCACCTGCACGGCGCCCGTCATTGGCGACATCATCCAGCTCCTCGTCTCGCCCTCGATGATCGAGGGCATGGTGAAGAGCGGCTTCGAGTCGAATCTGGCCGATCCCGATGGGGCCGGGCCTCTCGACTCGCCCATCGCCGGCGCCATCGAGGCCTCGCTCAGCGGCGTCTCGATCGCCGGCCCGATCGGCGAGGCCATCGGTGTCGACTTCGATGCCGACTTCTCGGCCATCACAGAAGACACGGAGGGCATCACCTTCGCCGCGAGCGCCGCGATCACGAACCCGGCGCCGCTCGCCGGCGCGCCGGACCTCCCCGCCTCGTTCGCCGTCGCCGAGCCCTTCCCGACCTTCGGGCCGCTCACGCCCGGGAGCAGCCAGCCCTACGGCCTCGCGCTCGGCATCTCGACCTCGGCCTTCAATCAGCTCCTGAAGGGCCAGGTCGAGGGCGGCCTGCTGCGCGCCGATCTCACCACCTTCGACCTCGGCGGCGGCGCGGTGATTCCGCTCACGGCCGGCATCCTCGGAATCTTCATTCCCGAGTTCGCGGGCTATCCGGTGATGGAGCCGATCGTGGTCTCGCTTCGCCCGCAGCTCGCACCGATCCTGACGGGGGAGCCGGGCCCCGGCGGAGAGCTCGCCGAGATGCGGATCGCGGGACTGCGAATCGAGATCCGGATGGCCTCGAACAATGTCCTGCTGCTCGGAATGATCGTCGATACCAACCTCGGCGTGAACCTCGCAGTGGCGAACGGCGCGCTCGGCTTCTCTCTCGGTGCGGTCGACGCCGGCGACATCCACGTGACGCTCGTCGACAACCCGCAGAACGTGAACGAGACCAACGTCCTCGGATTCCTGCCCGGCATCTTTCCGTTCCTGCTGCCGACGCTGGCCGGCGCCCTCGGCTCGTTTCCGCTCCCGGACTTCCTCGGTCTGTCGCTCGAGCCCGTCGAGGTCGGACGCGCCGGCGAGTTCATTGCGCTGTATCTGAACCTCGCGGTGAAGCCGGCGACCCACCTCGAGGGCTTCGCGCTGAGCGACCTCTCGACGGGAGACTTCAGGCTCGACGGCGGCTTCGACCAGAACGAGTGGCGCCACCGTGTGTCGGGCAAGGCGACCGCGACCAGTGTGAGCGCGAACTTGAAGGGCCTGCTCGGGGCCGATGCCTGCTGCACCACCGGAGACAAGACCGGCGCGGCCAGTGGCAGCTACCGTCTCGTCTTCGACGTGGTCGCGCTGCCGGGAGAGACCTGGCACCTCGACGTGCAGCATGCGATCGAAGGCGCCTACAGCCTGCAGGACGAACGCGTCGCGCAGCAGGATGCGGGCGGGCACGCGCGCTTCAACGGCCCCGTCAATGCGAGCTACCGCGTGAACGGCGGCTCGGCGGTCGCCTTCGGCTTCACGCCGAGCCCCTCGTCCGCAACGAACGGCGTCGGCTGTACGCCGGCGATCCTCTTCTGCGGATCCCCGAGTCCCTCCTCGGGCGATCGCGACGTGGCATTCGCAGGCAGCGCCGCGACGCAGATCTCCGGCACGGGCGACGCCACCATCCAGCTCGACTTCAGCTTCGCGATGGAGGCGTTCTCGAACTCGAATCTCACCTTCCCGGCTGCGGGAGGTGACGAGATCGCGCTCCGCCTCGGAAAGAACGACACGCTCGGCGACGGCTTCGACGTGGGCGCCTACCCCGGCTGGGGCCAGCGCAACATCGCGGACGACGGCCATCGCGTGAGCGTGCAGCTCTCGGTGACGCCGGCGCCGTAGAGCGCTGGTCCGCTCCGGCATCGGCCGGAGCGGACCAGCGGCGTGCGGGTCAGTTCTTCGGCGGCGCGGGCGGCGGCGCTGCGGGGGGCTCGATCCCCAGCAGCTCGACCTCGAAGACCAGGGTCGCGCCGGGCTTGATCTTGGGCGGCGCGCCGCGATCGCCGTACGCGATCTCCGACGGACAGACGAGCTTCGCCTTCTCTCCGACCTTCATCAGCTGAAGGCCTTCGGTCCAGCAGGGTATGACGCCCTTCACGGCAAAGCTCACCGGCTCGCCGCGCTGCACGGAGCTGTCGAAGACCGTGCCGTCGGTGAGCGTGCCGTGATAGTGCACCTTCACCTTGTCGTCGGCTTTGGGTGCCGGCCCGTCACCCGCCTTGATCGGGGTGAGGATGAGGCCCGACTCCGTCCGCTTCGCGCCCTTCTCTGCCGCCGCCTTCGCGAGGAAGGGCTCGGCGGCTTTCTTCTCCGCGGTGGCCGCAACGCTCGCGCGTGCCTGGGCGAAGGCCTGGATCTGCGGTCGGACCTGCTCGAGGTCGACCGCGAGCTTCTTGCCGGAAGCGGCGTCCTCGAGGCCCTGCAGCACGATGGCGATCTCTTCGGGCTTGAGGCTCCAGCCCGCGATGTTCTGTCCCAGCACGGCACCCGCCGCGTAAAGGGTCTTCTGATCGTCGGTCTGAGGCGCTGCGGCTTGTTTGGCACCCTGCGCCGAAGCCTCGCTCGCGATCGCGAGCGCGATCGAGAGCAGAAGGCCTGCTTGCTTTCGCATTCGAGTGACTCTCCTTGGTGGTTCGGGGTCGCGGGAGTCTAGAATGCGCCGGTGTCCGATGCTGCCTCGCCCGGCGCACATCCGGGTCCGCGACCGGCGGGCTCCGGACCGGCGCGCCCCGCGGCCGTCCCCGCCAGTGTCTTCCCCCAGCGCGACGCGGCCGTGGACGGACTGCGTCTCCGCTACGTCGACGTCGGCCCGTCGGAGCCGGCCGGCGGTCCGTCGCAGGTTCTCGTGATCCTGCCAGGCCATACCGCGCGCCTCGAGGGCTACGACGCCCTCGCGGCGCGCCTCTCGCGGCGCCACCGGGTCGTCGTCCTCGACTTTCCGGGAAGCGGCTACTCCGACAAGCCCGACCGTCCCTACACGCTCCGGTTCTACGAGGACACCCTCGTTCACTTCCTGGGCGCTCTCGGCATCGCTGAGGCCGTTCTGGTGGGCGGGAGCCTCGGCGGCAACCTGGTGCTGCGGCTCGGCCACCGCTTTCCGGAGCGTTTCCCGCTGCTGGTGGCGTGGGCGCCCGGCAGCGCATGGCGCGCACAGCCACGGCTCGCTGCTCTCATGCGACGAATCGGCGGCCGCACGCTCTTCTGGCCGACCGTCTGGATCCAGTCGCGATTCTGGTACGGCAAGGATTTTCCCGGCCGCGCGGCCGCGCTCGCCGGCACCTTCGCCTACTACCGGGAGATCATGAGCCCCGGCTTCGTGCGCATGTATTGGGAGATCGCCATCGATCAGGTGGCAACGAGCCTCTTCGACATCGCGCCGCAGATTCGCCAGCCGACGCTCCTGCTCTGGGGCGACCAGGACAACGGTGCGGGCATGGGCGCTGGCGTCGCGAAGCTGCATCGGCTGCTGCCACGAAACGAGCTGCGCGTCTTTCCGGGCGCGCGCCATTCGATCGAGACGGAGATTCCGGACGATCTGGCCCGCGCCATCGACGCATTCGTCTCCCGGCCTCCCGAGCCTCTGCCGTAGACGCTCCGCCGACCGGATGGGCTACGGTCGCTCCGTGAGACGCGTGTGCTTCTATCATGCCGGCTGCCCCGACGGCTTCGGAGCGGCC
>CAYOIG010000322.1:0-3924 GCA_964403915.1 uncultured Myxococcaceae bacterium | reverse complement strand
GAGGATGCTGGCAACCTCGACGGGGTGGACGAGGTAGGGCTCACCCGAGAGCCTCTCCTGGCCCTCGTGCACCTTGGCCGAAAAGACGTAGGCCCGCTGCAGGAGCGAGAGATCGCTCGTCGGGTTGACTTCGAGCACCTTGTCGGCGACGTCGTTGAATCGGGCCACGCGACGGATTCCCGATTGTGTTCAGGGCCTTGCAGGACCGTAGCCGAGCAGGCGGGTTGCCACCAACGCAGCGCCTCAGCGCGGCCCCAGGAGCGCCGCGAGGCCGCCGACCTCCTCGAGCACCCGGGACGGCGCAAAGCGCGCCTGCAGCTCGGCGCGGCGCCCTTCTCGCTCGCCGCGCACGATCTCGAGCACGCGCCCGACGGCCGCATCCAGCTCGTCGTTCACCACCGCGTAGTCGTAGCGCAGCACCTCGGGCAGCTCCTCGGCCGCCACCGCGAGGCGGCGCGCAATCACCTCCTCGCTCTCCGTCCCGCGCGCGCGCAAGCGCCGCTCCAGCTCCGCCTTGCTCGGCGGCAGCAGGAAGACGAGACGCGCCTCCGGCAGTCGGGTTCGGATCTGGCGCGCTCCCTGCACCTCGATCTCGAGCAGCAGATCGCGCCCCTCGGCAAGCGGTGACGCGACGGCGGCAAGACTCGTGCCGTACAGATTTCCACGGTACTCGGCGTGCTCGAGAAAGGCGCCTTCGTCCACCAGCCGCTCGAACCGCTCGCGCGTGACGAAGTGATAGTCGATGCCATCCCGCTCACCGGGCCGGGGGCTGCGCGTGGTGTGGGAGACCGAGAGATCGAGACCGTGGTCGTCCGACACCAATCGGTGGCAGACCGTGGTCTTTCCGGTGCCCGACGGGGCCGAGACGACGAACGGGATGCCGCGCCGCGCCACCGTCAGGGCCCCGCGTCCACGGGGGCTCCGGGTCCGAGACGCGCAGCGATCGTCTCGGGGTTGAGCGCCGAGAGAATCACGTGGTCACTGTCCAGAACGAGGATCGAGCGTGTGCGGCGGCCCTGCGTCGCGTCGACGAGCTTGCCACGCGAGGAGGCCTCCTCACGCAGGCGCTTCATCGGAGAAGACTGGGGCGAGACGATTGCGACCACGCGCGCAACGAGAAGAAAGTTGCCATAGCCGACGTTGAGCAGACGCAGGGCCGGGGCCGCACGCACTGCATCTCGATCGGCGCCAGCCGGCTCGAGCGCCGGCGGCATCGGCCGTCGCGCGCCTCCGGTCCTCGTGCGTCTGGCCGGCCGCGGCAGCGCCGCGTCCCGGTCGTCACTCGACATTGAGGACCTGCTCCCGCAGCCGCTCGAGCTCGGTCTTGAGCTCGACCACCAGATGCGCCACGGGCGCGTCTCCTCCCTTCGAGCCCACCGTATTCGCCTCGCGCGAGAGCTCCTGCAGCAGGAACTCGAGCCGCCGGCCGGCCGGCTCGGCCTGCGGGCCGCCGCCCAGGATCGCGCGGAACTGCTCCACGTGGCTGCGCAGGCGAACGATCTCCTCGGTGACGTCCAGACGATCGGCCGCCAGCACGATCTCGTGCGCGAGGCGCGCCTCGAGCTCGAGTCCGGTCTCGGCCTGGATCTGCTCGGTGCGCTTGCGGAGGCGCTCCCGCACGGCGGCCTGCACCAGTCCCGCACGCTCTTCCAGCGCGGAGGCGAGTGCGAGCACGCGCGAGAGCCGTCCGCTCAGCTCCGTTTCGAGCGCGGCCCCTTCGGTCGCACGCATCGCCTCTGCGCGAGCCAGCGCCTCCCGTACGGCCGGGAGCAACGCAGCCCGCAGCGCTTCGGCAGGGAGCTCCAGCTCTACGATGCGCGCCACGGAGGGCAGCGCCAGCAGCTCGGCCGCGCCTAGGTTCGCGGCTAGACCATGCCGCTCGGCAAGGCTCCGGGCCGCTTCCACGTACTGCGACGCCGCTGCGAGATCGAGCTCGAGGCGCGGTAGCGGCCCGGCCCCGGACGCCAGCCCGACGGAGACGTCGGCCTTGCCCCGCGCGAAGGTCTTCTGCACCAGCGCACGCACCTCGCTCTCGCACGCGGCCAGCAGGCGCGGCAGGCGCGCCGATACGTCGAGGTGACGCGAGTTGAGACAGCGCACTTCGACGTCGAAGCGGACACCACCGACCTCGAAGCCCGCGCGCCCGAAGCCGGTCATGCTGCGGATCATGTCTTCCTCCCGCGCGTTCTCGCGCCCCGGTGCAGTCCCTCACGGGCCGCCTCGATCGCCTCGGGCAGCAGCGCGCGCACCTCCTCGGGCCCCGCCGTTGCCGTTCCGACCTTGCTCACCACCACGCCCGCCGCGGCGTTCGCGATCACCGCCGCTTCCAGCAATGTCGCCCCGGCGAGGCGCGCCAGCCAGAGCGCCGCAATGGTGGTGTCGCCCGCGCCCTGCACGTCGAAGACCTCTCGCTGCACGGTGCGGACGTGAAGGGGCGCCTCGCCCTCGAAGAGCGTCATGCCGTCTCCTCCCCGGGTCACGATCACGACGGCGCCGCCCGTCCGGCGCCGGAGCCTCGCAGCGGCCTTCGCGAGATCCTCGTCGCTCCGGATCGTGAGCCCCGAGAGGATCTCCGCCTCGCGCAGGTTCGGCTTCAGCAGCGCGGCACCGCGATAAGGGGAGAGCGCGGTCTTGGGATCGACGGCGACCGGGATCTCCCGCGCCCGGAAGCGGCGCATGGCGGCGCCAATCACGCCCGGCGCGAGGGTCCCTTTGCCGTAGTCCTCGAGCACCGCGCCCGCGACGCCGGTCAGGGCGTCGTCGATGGCCGCAACGAGGCGCCGTGCAGCAGCCGCCGGAATCAGCGTCTCGGTCTCGCGGTCGAAGCGCACCACCTGCTGCGAGCGAGCGATCACACGTGTCTTGCGGGTCGTCGGGCGCCCAGGCACGACCACGAGGCCACCGGCCTGCACGCCCAGCTTCTCGAGCGCCTCGGCGACCCGCTGCGCCGCCGTGTCGTCTCCCACCACGGAGCAGAAGGAACAGCCGCCTCCCAGCGCGACGACGTTGCGAACCACGTTGCCAGCTCCGCCGAGCACCATGGACTCGCGCCGCACGTGCACCACCGGAACCGGCGCTTCCGGGCTCACGCGCTCGACCTCGCCCCAGAGGTATTCGTCGAGCACGACATCGCCGACGACCAGCAGGCGAATGCGCGCGAAGCCGTCGAGAAGTCGCTCGAGACGGCGCCGATCGAGCGAGGCCATCACGCCGCCTCCCGGCCCAGCCGGGTCGGAGCGAGCCCTTCACCGTCGGGGCAGCCGCGCAGGTGCCACGAGAGAAGACCGGCGCGCTCCTTCCAGCGCTGCTGCTGGCGCCCGGAGACGCAGGCGAGCGGCGCGAGCAACAGGAGACCCAGGGCGGCCTTCACCATCCGCTGGGCACGCACGACGCGGGCCGCCGCGGCGCCGCGGCGCTTCGCCAGAAAGCGATACAAGGAGCGGTGGTACTCGATGCGCTTGCGCAGCGCGCTGCCGCGCCGGCTGCTCGCGCCGGAGACGTGCACCAGCGCCACGTCGGGCAGGTGCACCACACGCCAGCCCGCCGCACGAACGTTCCAGCACCAGTCCGTCTCTTCCAGGAACATGAAGTACTCCTCCGGAAGCAGGCCCACGCTCTCCCACACGCTGCGGCGCACCACGAGGCAGGCGCCGAGTACGGCATCCACGTCGACCGGCCCGGTGATCCGGCGACGTTTCGAGGGGAAGCGGCGCGGGAAGAGGGTCTCGAGCAGACCGCGCGGCACGAGCTCGGTGAGGACTCCCGGCGCCGCATGCACCGAGTTCTGGGGCCGGCCATCCTCGTGCAGGAGCTGCGGACCCACGATGCCGCCGTCCGGGCTCGCGTCGAGAAACGCCACGCAGCTCTCGAGAACGTCTCGGCAAACGATCGTATCCGGGTTGAGGAGCACGGCGTGACGGCCCG
>CAYOIG010000321.1:0-1862 GCA_964403915.1 uncultured Myxococcaceae bacterium | reverse complement strand
CCGCCGTCGCGGAAGGCCACCGTGGCTTCGACGTGCTCCGGCAGCGTGAAGCGCCCCGGCAGACCGTACGAGCCACCGCTCCAGCTGGCCCCGCTCGCGAAATCGGTGAGCGTGAAGGTGCAGAACGAGACGTAGTCGATGTCGGCGAGGGTCACCGAGAACACGCAGTCGGGGCCGATCCAGTTCCAGAAGTTCCAGCGCTTCTTGCGCGGCCAGTGTCCCGAGAGATTCGCGCGCACCAGCGGCTGGCGCGAGAAGCCGACCGCGTCGGGGTTGAGCTGGCCGCGCGCATCGCAAAGATCGACCGGCGCACCGAGCTCGCGCTCGACGTACACCGGCGCATGCGCGCCGCCCGCCCCGGGGCGGTCGAGGATCGGAAGATGGTCGGGCAGTCGCGGCACGGGACTCCTTCCTTCGGGGTGGCGCGAGCCTGGGGCCGGGTCGCAGGGGACGCGAGACCTCGGGGAGCGTACCGGGGCTCAGCGCCCCGTGCGCCGCGCCTCGAGGGCATCCCAGCGGGCGTAGGCGGCGGAGATCTCGCCTGCGAGCTCGGCGAGGCGCTCCACGACGCGGGCCTGCTCGGCCGGATCGCCCTTGTAGAGCTCGGGGCGCGCCACCGCTTCCGCGAGCCCGACCTGCTCCGCCTCGAGGGTCTCGATGCGCGCGGGAAGCTGCTCCAGCTCGCGCTCCTCCTTGTAGCGGAGCTTCACCGGCGCGGGCGTGCCGGCCGCGCGCGCTGCGCCCGTTCCTGCTGCTGCGCTCGCTGGCACACCGGCATCGGGAGCCGGCCGCGCGCGCTGCCGGAGCCAGTCGCCGTAGCCGCCGACGTACTCGCAGACCCGCGCGTCGCCTTCGAAGGCGAGCGTGGAGGTGACGACGTTGTCGAGGAAGGCGCGGTCGTGAGAGACCAGCAGGACCGTTCCGGAGAACTCGGTGAGCCTCTCCTCCAGGAGCTCCAGCGTCTCGATGTCGAGGTCGTTGGTGGGCTCGTCGAGCACCAGCAGGTTTGCTGGCTGCGCGAAGAGGCGCGCCAGCAGCAGCCGGTTTCGCTCGCCCCCGGAGAGCGCCGAGACAGGGGAGCGTGCACGCGCGGGAGGGAAGAGGAAGTCCTGCAGGTAGCCGATCACGTGGCGACGCTGGCCGCCGATCTCGAAATGCTCGCTGCCT
This sequence comes from uncultured Myxococcaceae bacterium, assembly GCA_964403915.1. Taxonomy (GTDB): domain Bacteria; phylum Myxococcota_A; class UBA9160; order UBA9160; family UBA9160; genus MYXO. The sequence goes on along the minus strand of CAYOIG010000321.1, from coordinate 695 downwards.
CCGGCGATGTTGTCGATCACGGTCTTGCCGAGGTCGAGCTGCCCGCGAAGCTGATCGTAGTAGGCGACCTCGAGCTTCGTTCCGAGGCGGACGCGGCCGGTGTCGGGCGTGAGCTCTCCGAGCAGCAGCCGGAGCAGCGTGGTCTTGCCCGCGCCGTTCGGGCCGACGAGACCGATGCGATCCCCGCGCATGATCCGAATCGAGAAGTCGCGAACGATGGGCCGGCCTGCGTAGCCGAACGAGACGTGCTGCGCCTCGGCCACGAGCTTGCCCGAGGCCTGCGCCTCCTCGACGTCGAAGCGCGCCCTCCCCTGCACCTCGCGCCTTTGCGCGCGCTCGCTGCGCAGCGCCAATAGCGCGCGCACGCGGCCCTCGTTTCGGGTGCGCCGCGCCTTGATGCCCTGGCGAATCCACGCCTCCTCCTGCGCCAGCTTCTTGTCGAAGAGCGCGTCGTGGCGCGCCTCCTCTTCCAACGCCGCCGCCTTCTTCTCGAGAAAGCTCGGGTAGCTCCCGGGCCACGAAGTCAGGCGCCCCCGATCGAGCTCGACGATGCGCGTGGCCAGGCGCGTGAGCAGAGCCCTGTCGTGGGTCACGAAGAGCACGCCGCCGCGGAAGCCCACGAGCTGATCCTCCAGCCACTGGATGACCTCCACGTCGAGATGGTTCGTGGGCTCGTCGAGAAGCAGCAGGTCGGG
>CAYOIG010000320.1:0-2726 GCA_964403915.1 uncultured Myxococcaceae bacterium | reverse complement strand
ACAACCGCTTTTTCAGCATCGATACGTCGACCGGCGCCATGACCCAGATCGGCGGCACGCCGACCTACGACATCAACGCGCTCGCGTACGATCCGGTGAGCGGCACCATGTACGGTGCGAATTCGAACGGGAATACCGTTGGCGGCGAGAAGTTCTTCACGATCGACACGTCGACCGGCGCGCAGACGCTGATCAACGGCTCGGTCGGTGAGAACATCAACGGCATGGCCATCGATCCGACGACGGGGACCCTCTACGGAAGTGGTTATGGCGAAGCGCTCGTGCTCGACACGCCCAACTTCTTCAGCATCAACAAGGCGACGGGCGCCACCACGCTGCTCAATGGCAACACCGCCTATGATGGCGCCGCGCTGGCCTTCGTCCCCGAGCCCGGCACGATGTTGCTGCTCGGCATGGGCCTCGTGGGGCTCGGCATCTCGGGCCGCAAGAAGGCCTAGCCAGCGCGCATGGCTGACCGGACGTCGCAGGGCGTCCGTGGGCGCTCCGGGGAGAGTCTCCCGGAGCGCCTCAGTCGTTTCGCCAATGCGAGCGTCCCTGCGCGATAATGGCGGGTTCGCCATGGGCCAGAGTCCCCTCCACCTCCGCTTCGGCCGCGTCGAGCTCGACGAAGCGCGCTACTGCCTCCTCGAAGGCGGGAGCCCGGTGGCGATCGGGCCCAAGCCGCTCGCGATCCTCTTCCATCTGGCCCGGCACCGGGACCGCGTCGTGCGCAAGGAAGAGCTGCTCGAGGCCGTCTGGCCCGACATCACCGTGAGCGACGACGCGATCTGGCAGAGCCTCTTCAAGGTGCGCGCGGCGCTCGGGCCCGATGGCGCGAAGATGATCGAGACGCTGCGGGGGGTCGGCTTCCGCTTCGTGGCCGATGCTCGCGAAGCCGCGGCAGCGGACGCGGGCACGCCGTCGGCCCCCGCGAGGTCGGGCTTCGTCGGTCGCGGAGCCGAGCTCGCGCTGCTGCGCTCCGCGCTCGGCCGGGCGTCCGCAGCCGGCGGGGGACTCGTGCTCCTCGTGGGAGAGCCGGGAATCGGCAAGACGCGCCTTGCCGAGATACTGCTCGCAGAGGCGCAGCGTGCGGGCATGGACGTCCGCGAAGCGTACAACCGCGAGGATCCGGGCGTTCCGGCCTTCTGGCTCTGGGCGCAGGTGCTGCGAGGCTACGCCGGCACGTGGGATCCCGGGACATTGCGACGCGCACTCGGCCCCGGCGCCCTCGAGCTCGGACGCATCGCACCGGAGCTGCGCGAGCTGCTGCAGCTCGAGCTTCCGGAGAGCGCGGATCACGAGGAGACGCGATTCCGGCTCTTCGATGCGCTCGGCGGCTTCCTCGAGCGTGCGTCGCGCATCCGCCCGCAGGTGATCCTGCTCGACGACTTGCAGTGGGCCGACGCCGACTCCCTCGCCGCGCTGGCCTTTCTCGCGAGAGCGCTGCGACGCGAGCGGGCGCTCTTCGTCGCGACGGCGCGCACGGTCGAGATCGACCGCTCGGAGCCCTTCCAGGATCTCGTCGTCGAGTACGCGAAGTGCGACGCGCTGCTGCGCGTCGCACTCGGCGGCCTCACCCGCTCGGAGGTCGGCCTGCTGGTCGAGGCGCAAACGGGCGTTCGGCCCCCGGACGAGATCCTCGCGCTGCTGCACCGAAAGGCTGGGGGCAATCCCTTCTTCGTCTCGCAGGTCCTGGCGCTCGCGCCAGTCGCCGCCGACGGTGCCGCGGGCGGGCCGACCGGCGCCCCTCTCGACGGACTCGCGCTTCCGGCGGGTATGCAGCGCGTGGCGAGCAAGCGCCTCGCCGGGCTCGGTGCGGCGTGCCGCGAGGCGCTCGAGGTCGCTGCCGTCGCGGGGACGGAGTTCTCCTTCGCGCTCGTCGCACAGGCGCACGGTGGCGATCGCGGGGGGCTGCTCGAGGCGCTCGACGAGGGCGCCGCGCTCGGCATCGTCGCGCGCACCGAGACGGGCTCGTCGCGCTGGCGCTTCCTCCACGACCTGCTGCGCCAGGTGCTCTACGCCGAGCTCCCGGGGCCGCAGCGCGCGACGCTGCACGGGCGCGTGGCCGTAGCCCTCGAGACGCTCCACGCCGGCCATCTTGCACCCGTGGTGCCGGCGCTCGCGCATCACTACGGCGAGGCGGCGCCGCTGCGCGGCGCGGACCGGGCCGTTCACTACGCGAAGTGGGCCGGGGATCTCACGCGGGAGGCCGCGGCGTATGCCGAGGCGGTCGCGCAATACGAGCGCGCTCTTCGAGCGCTCGCGCTCGGCCCGCCCGCTCCCCGGCGCCGCGCGGAGCTGCTCGTCTGCCTCGCCCACGCGCTGCAAAGCGCCGGACGCAACGCCCGCGCACGCGAGGTCTACGAGGAGGCGGCGGCCCTCGCGCGCAGCGAAGGCGACGCTCCGCTCCTGGCGTTCTCGGCTCTCGGCTTCGCCGACTTCTTCATGCTCATGGGAGATCCCGAGGCCATCGCGCTGCTCGAAGAGGCGCTCTCGCTGCAGGGCCCCGAGCACTCGCGCCTTCGAAGCCGCCTCCAGAGCGCACTCGCCGTCCAGCTCGCGGGCATCCCCGAGCGGCAAGAAGAGGCCGCGCGGCTCGCGGCCGAGGCGGAGGACTCGGCGCGGTCGCTCGGCAGCGGCCGCTGTCTCGCCGCCGCTCTCCTCGCGCAGTCGAGCCTCGAACGCATGCGCCCCGGTGGCCGGCCGAGCCGGCGGCGCGCGCTCGC
>CAYOIG010000319.1:0-2213 GCA_964403915.1 uncultured Myxococcaceae bacterium | reverse complement strand
CAGCGCGCCGTGAGGGCGTCCCCGTCTGCATCGCAGCTCGCCGAGGCGTCGAGGGCCACCTCACGCCCGGGGCTCGCCGGGCGATCGCCTCCCGGGTCGGCGGCCGGCGCAGAGTTTCCGCCGTCGGCGCGCAGCACGTAGCGGCGCGCGCGGCCGAGGCGCGCGACCGGTCCGGCCGGCGTCACGCGCAGCGCACACGCGCCGTCCGCGGCTGCGGGCACGAAGCCGAGGCCGCGCACCAGCACCTCGGCGTCGGCGTTCTGCGCCACGATCTCCGCGCGCCCGGCCGCGATCGAGAGACCGAGTCGGCCGCGCGTCGCGCTCGCGAGATGCGCGACGCCGTCGTAGAGGAGCCGCGTGGCCTGCTCGGCCCACGCCAGGCGCAGGCTCCCGTCTGGGTGGGCATCGAAGAGCGCGACGCTGCCGTCCGTCTCGGCGTCGCGCAGCCCGGTCGTTGCAGCGGGCAGCGGCAGCACGTCGACCGACGCATTTCGGTGTACGAAGACGACGCGCCGGTCGCCGTCCCGATCGATCACCCGCAGGCCCGCGGCATTCGGAAGTGAGAGGTCTTCGATCGTCGCCGGCCTCTCGCCCGCCCGCGTGGGATAGAGGATTCCGGCCGCGCGAACCCTCTCTCCCGCGACCGAAGCACGAAGCACGCTGTGCGTGCGCTGCAGCTTGCCGGGATCCTCATGGATGGCGGTGTCGCTGCCGAACACCGGAGGGGTGACATCGAAGGCGAAGCCGGCATCGAGACGCGCGGCCGAGCGCGACCAGCGGCCACCGGCCGTCGTCTGCTCGAAGCTCCCCTCGCTCGTGCCGCCGCCATTGCCGTGCAGCAGCCAGGTGAAGGCCCGCCCCTCGCCGGGTCGCGTCGTGACGGCGTCGGCCAGGGCGAGATAGCGATGATCGGGGAAGAGAAAGCGGCGCTGGATCAGCGGCAGCGCCTCCGTCGGCGGGCCAGGCAGCAGGAGGCCGTAGCGAACCGTCGTGCTCGCCGCGTCGAGAAAGCCCGTGTCGAGGGTGTCGGAGAGCGTCGCCTGGCCATCGGTCGGCGGCCGCGCGAGTAGGTCCGTGCGCCAGAAGAAGAGCGAGGCCGCCAGGGGGTCGAGGGGCCCGCGCCCGTCCACCAGGATCAGACTGTGGTGCTGCGGCTGATTCACGAGCGCACGCTCGCCGAAGCTCAGATATCCGGGATCGAGAGCGAGCCGTTCGCCGAAGGCGCTCAGCTGAAACGAACCCGGCTCCGCGTGCTCATGGGATTGCGGGACGACGCCGACACCGTCACGGTCGCGCCCGAACAGAGAAGCGGTGTCGTGCTCTGCGAGAGCGACCGCCACGACGGCTTCCGGGGACCAGTCGCTGCGGAAGATGGCGTCACCGCCCTCGACGTAGAAGCGGGTCGGAGAATCCGTGGGTGGTGCCGGCACGAGCGTATCGTCGGCGGCCACGATGGCATCGAGGCCGAGGTCCACGTTTCCGTCGGCCTCGTACGGCGTGGGCGCGGTAGCCCAGCGCCAGCGGTAGGCCGCTGCGTCGGGCAGGCCGGGAGGCAGCGCGCCGAAGTAGTAGGAGCGCCCGGGGTTGCCGTCGTCGATCGGCGCCATCGCGCCGTCGGGCAGCGTCATGTCGAGCATCCAGCGCTGGGTGCGGAGAAACAGCGGGTGACGCCAGAGACTCGGCACGCGGAGGCCGCGGGCCGTCCAGTCCGCACCGCCCACGAGCCGATCCCATGCGCGCGCGAAGGGGATGAGGTTCTGCGACGCGAAGCGCCAGTAGAAGGGGCCCTCCGCGTAGGCGCCGTCGCCCGCGACCGTGACGTAGCGAACCACGAGATCGACCTGCTCGAGCCCCCAGTCGAGCCATGCCGCAGGCTCGCGGATGCCGCGCGGATCGCTGCCCGGCGCGGGCGTGTACTCGGCGAGGGCGATCGCGGCGACCACGAGGGAGGCGGCAGTCTTCGAGCGGTGGTTGTTCTGATGATTGAGAGCGTTGTTGAAGGCGGTCTCCGGATGCACGAAGTTGTCGTAGAGCTCCGACGCGAGATCGGCGATCCGGGTCTCGATGCTGGTCTTCGCAGCGCCGAGGTCGTAGCCCGCGCCGAGGAGGGCATCGTACGCCGAGGCCCATTGCAGCAGCTCCTCCGAGGTGCTGATGTCGCGGTCCCAGCCGCCGAGCGGTGGGTCGATGGCGAGGCGGCTGCGATCGAACAT
>CAYOIG010000318.1:0-3047 GCA_964403915.1 uncultured Myxococcaceae bacterium | reverse complement strand
CCAATAGGCGGCGCCCATGTCGGCGGGTCGCATCGGAAGGAACAGGTAGCGGTAGAAGACGAAACCCATGATCCAGACGTAGAGCAGGACGCCCGGCATCCAGAGCGCGGCGTACGCGAAGGCGTTGATCCCGAGCAGCGCGCGAGCGATCCGCGGCATCCCGAGCAGGTCCGAGGCGATCGAGACGATGCCGGTCGCCATCACCAGCGCGAAGTAGGACGGGCTCAGGTTCTCGAGCGAGCCTGCCTCGCCGGGCCGTGCGATCTTCTGGTGCTCTTCATCGTGCTGGATCGCGCGGGCGGGGATGTGGGCCTCCGTCGGCATGCGGCGCAGGTCAGATCGTGGCGTGGAAGCCGAAGAGCTCGTGGTCCTCGTTGTAGCCACCCCGACCGAGCCCGAGCTGGTGGTAGTCCTCGAGGAACTCCACCGCTTCGATCCACTTCACGTGCTTGAACCCGAGCTGGTTTTCGCAGCGCAGCCGTAGCGGTGCTCCGAACCGCACGGGAAGCGGCTCGCCGTTCATCTCATGGGCGAGGAGCGAGTGCACGTGCTGCATGTCGTCGAGGCTGTGGACGTCGTAGTAACGTCCACCGTCGGAGCCTTCCCCGAAGCTGTAGAAGGCCACCCAGCGCACGCCGGGCCGCGGTGCCACGTGCGCGATCAGCGTCGCCATGGGCGTGCCGCCCCACTTCGCGATGCCCGTCCAGCCCTGGATGCAGAAGTGCTCCGTGATCTGCTCCGCGAATCCGAGCGCGCGCAGCTCTGCGAGCGAGAGATCGGCGGGTCGCTCGACGCTGCCGAAGACCCGCAGACGAAACTCGGCGAAGCCGCGCTGCACCTGCGCGTCGAAGACCGGTCCCGCCGGCATGCGGCCGTTGTGCCAGAAGTAGGGCGAGATCTCCTGTTCTGCGTGCTCGAGCTTCGGATCCCACCATTCCATGAGCAGTGAGATCCGGCCCACGAGTGCCTGACCGACGCGGCGCACGAGATCCGGACGGCGCAGGGTCAGGGGCGTTGCGACGGCCCATAGGGCGGCGATCACACCGAGCCCGGCCATGCCCCAGCCGAAGCCCGACCAGTCGCTGGCATCCGTTCCCATCACGATGTGGTTCAGGTTCCGCCGGAAACCCGTGGCGAAGACCATCGCCACGTGCGTCATGACGAAGAAGAGGAAGTAGGCCAGCACGAGGAAGTGGAGCGAGCGAGCGGTCTGCCGGTGGAGGGCCTTCGAGACGAGCCGCAGGCGGTTGCCGATCGCAGGCGCCTGGGCGAGCCCCGTCAGCATCGCGAGCGGCGCTGCGACGAAGACCACCGAGAAGTACGCGAGCTGCTGCAGCGCGTTGTAGCGAACCCAGCCGTCGTCGTGCGGCATCTGGAGGGCGGCGTACTGGAGGGCGACCGAAGCCGCTTGCAGAAAGACCTCCCAGCTCACGGGAACGAGCCGCCGCCACTGCTCCGTGGCGAAGAGCAGCGCGATGAACCCGACGCCGTTGGCGACCCAGAGCAGATCGATCGAGAAGTGCCACCAGCGGGCGAGGCCAATCGAGTGGCGGAGTCCGGGAAGGCCGAGCCAGCCCGGCAGCGTCACGGCGTCGTCCCGCGCCGTCCAGTCGCGATCGGTGGGGACGGGGATCTGGAAGCGGAACCATTCGCTGCCCGGCGTGCAGTGGCGGTTCCAGTAGAGCCGAGGGTGATCCGCCAGGATCTGGATCCCCGCCCGCGCGATCAGCACGAAGAACATGAGATTGAGGTAGTGCTGCCAGCGCAGCCATTCGGGAAAGCCCTGCACGCCCGGAAGCGGCACGGCAGGGTTCCCGGAGTAGCGCTCGACGAAGGCCTGACCGCCGGGCATCTCGAGAAGCCAGACGGAGAAGATGTGGAGGGACAGAAGCCCGATCGCGCCCAGAACGCCGAGCCACGCAACACTCCACCAGCGGCCGAAGACACGGACCTCCGGGAAGACCCCCCGCCGGGCCGGATACGTCCAGTTCGTGGAATCGATGCGCGAGCGCACCTGCGTGCTGAGCCGGCGATCGAACCCGCCCGGCTGCGTCAAACCGGCCCGCCTGCCACTGCCAGCTCGAGCGGCGGCGCCACGGCCGCGAGGTGCTGCCGCAGCAGCGCGTCCTGTGCACGCAGGCCGCGAACCCGCGGCACGCGGCGGTGCGATCCATCGGGCAAGACCTCGCGCGCCTTCACGTCGTCGCGCAGGTAGAGGTCGAGGATGCCGTCGAGGCGCTCGCGTAGCGCGTCGGCCCTCACGCGGCACATCACCTCGACGCGCCGGTCGAGGTTGCGCGGCATCCAGTCGGCGCTGCCGATCCAGTGCTCCGCGTCGCCGCCGTTCTCGAAACGCAGGATGCGGCTGTGCTCGAGGAAGCGGTCGACGATCGACCGCACCCGGATGTTCTCGGAGACGCCGGCGATCCCGGGCCGCAGGCAGCAGATGCCGCGCACGATGAGATCGATGGAGACGCCGGCCTGCGAGGCCCGGTAGAGCGCGCGGATGATCTCCTCGTCTTGCAGCGCGTTCAGCTTGGCGACGATCGAGGCGCTCCGGCCCGCGCGCGCGTGCAGGATCTCGCGCTCGATGCGTTCGAGCACGCCGCTGCGCACCGTGAACGGCGCAACCAGCAGGTGCTCGAACGCTCCCGGTGCCGAGAGGCTCGTCAGCATGTTGAAGTCCGCCGCTACCTCGGCCGTCATGTCGGCGTCTGCCGTCAGCAGGCCGAGGTCGGTGTAGAGACGCGCCGTCGACGGGTTGTAGTTGCCTGTGCCGATGTGCGCGTAGCGGCGCAGGCCGTCCTCCTCGCGACGTACCACGAGCAGCAGCTTGCAGTGGGTCTTGAGGCCGACGAGGCCGTACACGATCTGCACGCCGGCCTCTTCCATGCGGCGCGCCCAGCGGATGTTGGCCTCCTCGTCGAAGCGGGCCATCAGCTCCACCACCACCGTCACCTGCTTGCCCTTCTCCGCGGCGGCGAGCAGCGCGCGCGCGATCGGAGAGTCTTCGCTCGTGCGGTAGAGCGTCTGCTTGATGGCGAGCA
>CAYOIG010000317.1:0-2031 GCA_964403915.1 uncultured Myxococcaceae bacterium | reverse complement strand
GATGCGCCGCGTCACGAGGCCGCGCGTCGGCGGAGCGCTGCCCGTCACATCCCCATCGAAGCGATACAGCGTCTCGCGCAGCACCGCTCCGCTCTCCGGCAAGCCCTGCCGGATGCGCTGGCGGCGCACACGGTTCACGAGGTAGGGCTCCGGATCCCCGGGGCCGAGGGCGTATTCGACCTCGGTCGTCCGGGTGTCGGAGGCCACGAGATCGCCGAGCACGTCGCCAGCCGGAGCGGCAACCTCGCCGAAGTCCACGCGCTCGACGACGTTGCCGAAGGCGTCGTAGCGGAAGCTGCTCGCGAGAGCGCGCGGGCTCGCGGGCTCTTCGTAATCGGTTTCGACACGTCGTGCGACCAGGCTCACGAAGGGAGGGCCGACCGAATCCCCGGTGTAGCGATATTCGAGGCTGCGCCAGCGGCGGGCGCCTGCGGAGAAGACGTCCTCGCGCTCGACGAGGCCGGCGAGGGCATCGTCCTGGTGGAAGTGGGTAACGGTCGCGCGCCCGTCGTCACGCGTGGCCGTCACGGCCCGGAAGCCGCGCAGCTCGCGCACGGCGGCATCGAAGACGCCCCCTTCGTACGAGAAGGTCGTTCGCGCCGGCGCCGCGCCCGCAGCGAAGATCTCGATCTCGGTAACGAGCGACAGCACCTGCGGCAGGTGCGGCGTGCCGTCGGAGACGCGGGGCTCGAAGGGTGCCGCCTGATTGCCCGTGTGATCGAAGGCCGTCGAGGGCGTGTAGCGCCAGGTGGTGCGCGCGCCGAGAGGAGACGTCAGCGTCTCGAGCAGATCGGGCACCTGGCCACGATTCCGGTAGACCTCGTTGCTGCTGCCGAAGGAGCGCACGAGATCTGTCATGCCGTCGCCATCGAGATCGACGAGCCGGAGCCCGAGATCCTGGCCGCCGGCACTCGCGAAGGAGAGCGATGCGGGGAGAGCCCAGGCGGCGCTCGCCGTCCACGGACCCGGGCTGGAGCCACTCCCCGCATCGCCGTCATTGAGCCAGGTCGCGTGCGCGCCCCCTTCCGCGGCCTGCACGACGTCCACCCGGCCGTCGCCGCTAACGTCGGCGAGCCGCACGCCGAGATCGCGGGCGAACGTCGCGCTGATCTCGTAGAGGTGCGTGGGGAGCCGCCAGGAAGGAGCATCCAGGAATGCCCCGGCCCCGGCATTGAGGCTCGCGGCCAGGCTCTCGCTGCCGAGCACGATGTCGTAGGCCGCGCTGATGGCGTCGGCGAGGCCGTCGGCGTTCAGGTCCACCTCTTCGTTGCCGAGCTCCCAGTGCACGTTCCAGTGCGCGTAGGAGCCATCGCCGAGGAAGCGCTGCGAACGCGCCTCGTCGTGGATGAGACGCCGCTGGCAGCTCGGCTCCCAGGGATCGCAGGGCTGGAAATCCGGCGAGAGCCGAAGGCTCGCACTCGCCCCGCAGAGATCGGACGTCACCGGGAAGTCGGAGGTCGCGCCGCGCAGGAAGCGCAGACCTCCCTGATTGAGGAAGTGATAGCTCGAGAGCGCGAAGGAGCAGCTCTGGCTTCCCGGGTGGAAGGGCGGCGCGATCCCGCTCCAGCGGCTGTGGATCTCCGTGCTGCGCACGACCAGCTCGGGCAGGCCGTCGCCCGTCAGATCTGCAAAGCGGGCCGGGCCGGGCAGCGCCCCCGACTCGAAGCCTCCGTACCAGGCCGAGCCATTCCAGCTCCAGAGGAAGTCGATGAGCCCGTAGCGCGCCAGCGCCCAGCGGTCGTCTTGCAGCAGCTCGCCGTAATCGGCGGCCGCCTCGAAGCCGTGCCCCGTATTGCGGTGCAGACCACCTACGCCATAGGTCGCCGTGCTGCCGCTCGCGTAATCGAGCCAGCGCACTCCGCCCGCGAGATCGACCCGGCCGTCGCCATCGAGATCGAGGGCTGCAAGACCCGACGCGAGGCCGTGGCCCTCCTGCTCGCGCGCGAAGCTCGTCGTGAGGGCTCCGATCTGGCCGGCGAGCGACGGCAGCGCCAGCGCACTGCTCGCCGTCGCCTCGAAGCCGGCGCCCGT
>CAYOIG010000316.1:0-3171 GCA_964403915.1 uncultured Myxococcaceae bacterium | reverse complement strand
CTTCATCGGCAGCCACATCGTGGATCGGCTGCTCGCGGAGGGCTGGGAGGCCCGGGTACTCGACGACTTCTCGAGCGGTCGCAAGGACAACCTCGCCAGCGCGGGGTCGCAGATCGAGCTGCTCGAGGGCGACGTTCGCGACACGGCGCTCGTGGCGCGTGCGGTCGAGGGCGTCGAGGTGGTCTTCCACGAGGCGGCCGTGCCGTCGGTGCCCCGCAGCGTCGCGGAGCCGCTGCGGACGCACGACGTCAACGTGAACGGCACGCTCAACGTCCTCGAGCAGGCACGCCACGCGGGCGTGCGGCGGGTCGTCTTTGCGGCCTCCTCCTCGGCCTACGGGGATACGCCGACGCTGCCGAAGGTCGAGACGATGCCGCCGACGCCGAGGTCGCCCTACGCGCTGCAGAAGTACGTGGGCGAGGTCTACTGCCGGCTCTACGCCGATCTCTACGGCCTCGAGACCGTCGCGCTGCGCTACTTCAACATCTACGGCCCGCGCCAGAACCCGGACAGCGAGTACGCCGCGGTGATTCCGCGCTTTCTCCGGGCCTGCCTGCGCGGCGAGCCGCCTCACATCTACGGAGACGGCGAGCAGACCCGCGACTTCACGTTCGTGGGCGATGCCGTGCAGGCGAACCTGCTGGCGGCCGATGCGAAGCGGGCCTCCGGCCACGTCATGAACGTCGGAGGCGGCGCGCGCACGAGCCTCAACCAGTTGCTGGAAGCCGTACGTCAGATCACGGGCACGACGCTGCAGGCGATCCACGAGCCTGCCCGTGCCGGAGACGTGCGCGACAGCCTCGCTTCTCTCGACCGGGCCCGGGACCTCCTCGGCTACGTCCCGAGCACCAGCCTGCGGGAGGGCCTGCAGAAGCTCCTCGAGAGCGCGTCGCCGAAGGCCGCACGGCAGGAGAAGTCATGAACGTCTGCGTCGTCGGTACGGGCTACGTCGGTCTGGTGACGGGCGCCTGCTTCGCCGAGTTCGGTGTGCGGGTGGTCTGCGCAGATAACAACGAGCAGAAGATCGCCGCCCTCGAGCGGGGCGAGATCCCGATCTACGAGCCCGGGCTCGACACGCTGGTGGCCCGCAACGAGAGCGCCGGCCGGCTCTCGTTCACGACGGATACGGCACAGGCCATTCGCGACGCGCTCGTGATCTTCATCGCAGTCGGCACGCCGCCCCGCGAGGACGGCAGCACGGATCTGTCCTACGTCGAGGCCGTTGCGCGCGAGATCGGCCGCGCCATGGACGGCTACAAGGTGGTGGTCACGAAGAGCACGGTCCCGGTCGGAACCTCCGCGAAGGTGAAGAAGTGGATCGAGGACGAGCTCGCGAAGGCGAAGAAGAAGGTTCGCTTCAGCGTCGCGTCCAATCCCGAGTTCCTGCGCGAGGGTGCGGCGATCCAGGACTTCATGAAGCCGGACCGGGTCGTGATCGGCTGCGAGGACGACGAGGCGATGGCGATCCTGAAGGATCTGTATCGCCCGCTGTACCTGATCTCGGCGCCCTTCGTCGTCACCAACATCCCGACGGCCGAGCTCACCAAGTATGCCGCGAACGCGTTCCTCGCCACGAAGATCTCGTTCATCAACGAGATGGCGAGCCTGTGCGAGAAGATCGGTGGCGACGTCCACGACATCGCTCGCGGCATCGGCCTCGACGGCCGCATCGGCCAGAAGTTTCTCCATGCCGGCCCGGGCTACGGAGGCTCCTGCTTCCCCAAGGACACCAGCTCGGCCGCGCACTTCGCGCGCGAGCTCGGGAGCCCGCTCGAGATCATCGAGGCCGTGATCCGCGTGAACGAGCTCCAGCGCGCGCGCATGGTCGCGAAGATCGTCGAGACCCTGGGCGGCTCGGTCGCGGGCCGGCGGATCGGTGTGCTCGGCCTCTCGTTCAAGCCCGAGACCGACGACATGCGCGACGCGCCGTCCGTCGACATCCTGCGCGCGCTGATCGAGCGGGGCGCCGAGGTGCAGGCGTACGATCCGGCCGCCATGGAGCACACGCGCAAGATCCTGCCCGAGGTGCGTCTGTGCGCCAGCGAGTACGACGCCTGTCAGGGGGCGGACGCACTGGTGATCATCACCGAGTGGAACCAGTTCCGCATGCTCGATCTCGAGCGGGTGAAGGCCTGCATGAGCCGCCCGGTGGTGGTCGACCTTCGCAACATCTACGAGCCGTCCGCGATGCGCGCGGCGGGCTTCCAGTACGCGTGCGTGGGGCGCTGAAAGCCGGGCGGCGCGGGCTTCGCGAGCGGGTCCACGTGGTCGTGCTGGCGGGGGGCGCCGGCGAGCGCTTCTGGCCCCGGTCGCGCCGGCAGCGCCCGAAGCCCTTTCTCGAAGTCGTGGACGGCAGGAGCCTGCTCGAGGCGACGCTCGCGCGTGCGCGCCGGATCGCCCGCCCGGGCCACGTCTGGATCGTGTGCGGGCGCGAGCACGCGGCAGCGCTGCGACGACACGCCAAACTGCCGGCCTCACGCGTGCTGGTGGAGCCCCTGCGCAGGAACACGGCCATGGCGGCGGGCTGGGCCGCTGCACGCATCGCGGCTGCCGATCCCGGGGCCATTCTCGTCACCCTCGCAGCCGATCACCGGGTGCCGGATGCAGCGGCCTTCGCCCGTGCCTGCCTGCGCGCAGCCCGGGCTGCGGACGAAGCCGGTGCCCTGGTCACCCTCGGCGTGCGCCCGACGCGGCCCGATACCGGCTATGGCTACATCCGCGTCGGTCCGGAGGCCGGCCCGGGATTCCCGGGTCTTCACCGTGTGCGCCGTTTCGTCGAAAAGCCCGATCTGGGCAAGGCGCGGCGTTTCCTGCGCCAGGGAGGCTTTCTCTGGAACGCGGGCATCTTCATCTGGACGGCCAGGGGGCTGCTCGCGGAGATCGAGTGCTGCGCGCCCGAGCTGGCGGCGGCACTGGCGCCGTTGCGGGCGGCGAGACGCGGGGTGCCCTCCCCCCGCGTGCTGGCGGCGGCGTACCGGAAGGCGCCTTCGGTGCCGATCGACGTGGCGGTGCTCGAGAAGAGCACGCGGGTCTGGACGCTCCCGGTCGACTTCCGCTGGAGCGACGTGGGCACCTGGGCCTCGCTGGCGGACGAGCTCGGCCTCGCGGCCCGGCGCAACGTCGTGCTCGGCGGCTCGGTGTTGCTCGCGGAGAGCGAGGGCAACCTGATCT
>CAYOIG010000315.1:0-1636 GCA_964403915.1 uncultured Myxococcaceae bacterium | reverse complement strand
CCCACGAATGACGGCGGACCTCGACCTCGTCGTCGAGCTCGTACCGCAGAACCTCGAGGCCGCATTCTCGGCCCTCGGAGCGCTGGGCTACAGCCCGCGCGTTCCTGTTACGGCCTCGGATTTCACGGATGCGGCAACTCGCGAGCGCCTCGTGGCTGAGAAGGGGATGACGGTGCTCTCTCTCTTCAGCCCGCAGCTGCCGCTCACGGAAGTCGACGTCTTCGCCGATCCGCCCTTCGATTTCGAAGCAGCGCTCGCGCGCGCAATCGTGGCCGACCTCGGGTCGTTTCGTGTGCCCGTCGCCTCGATCGAAGACCTGGTCGCGATGAAACGCCGCGCCGGTCGTCCGAAGGACCTGGAAGACGTTCGCGTGCTGCTGGCCCTCGCGGCAGAGCGGGGAGATCCCGAAGATGCCTGAGCGAGCGGTGCGGGATGCGATCCAGGGAGGGCGAGCGGAGGACGCGTGGGCCGCGCACGAGGCGGCGCAGCGTCGGGCCTGGCTCCGGACTTCGTACCGGCAGCGTCTCCTGTGGCTCGAGCAGACGAGGCGCTTCGCCGCGGTTGCGATCGCGGCGGCGCAAGAGCGGCGAACGCGACGCTGAAGCGCGCACCGGCGGTCGCGACATCACGGCGCCGATTCGGAGTCGCCCGGACCCGGCGCTCAGCCCTCGGCGTCGGCCGCTCCGCGCTCGGCTCCGCGCGCCAGGTCGGTCGGTCCGTCCTCCTGCTTCTTGATGAGTTGGAGGTTGCGCAGGTAGACGAAGGCGTTCGGGAGATAGGCGAGGATGAAGACCGGATCGCGCTTGTGAAGCGCGTAGATCAGCAGCACGGCCGAGCCGGCGATGCTGAGGTACCAGAATGCCGTCGGGACGACGCTCTTGCCGGCCTTCTCCGAGGCCAGCCACTGGATCAGGAAGCGCGAGAAGAAGAGCGCGTTGCCGATCAGGCCAAAGGCGATCCACGTCGTCGAGTCGTGCCAGTCCAAAGAGCCCCCTCTCTCCCGGGTTGCGGCGGCGCGCCGCCGGGCTCGCGCCCGACCGCTTTCTACCCAACGAGGCGCCCGAGAACAAGTTTCCCCCCGCGGGGATGATGTCTCTGCCCCGATTCTCCCGCCGTCCTGCCGGTTCTCGCGTGGTAGGCTGACTCGCCGTTCAGACCCGACTTCGCTCCCCGGGGGTTCCTGCATGCCGCTGCGTCGCCTCGCTCTCGCTGCCGCTCTCTTGCTCCTCGCAACCTCGCCGGCTCTCGCCGAAGTGCCCTACCCCGCCTGCCAGGCGCCCGGCTGCACCGATCCCTCCGACTACGCCTCCTATCTCTTCCTCGCCCCCGGCGTGCTCCCGAACGACTTCGATCCGGGGAGCGGCGAGGCCTGGAAGTTCAAGCCGACCACGGGCATGAACATCACGGGCGCGTGGCAGCGCAGCACGGGCCGCCCCGACGTCTTCGTGGCCGTGCTCGACAGCGGCATCTATTGGGACGCGCGCCAGATCTCGAAGGCGACCGCCCTCAACACCGGCGAGCTGCCGCTGCCGCCGGGCTGCGCGGCCTACGACTGCAACGCCGATGGCGTCGTGAACGTGGACGACTACCCGAACGTCCCCGACCAGAATGGCAACGGCTTCCGCGACGGGCAGGA
>CAYOIG010000314.1:0-1952 GCA_964403915.1 uncultured Myxococcaceae bacterium | reverse complement strand
TCGTTCCGGCCGGCACGGCGCGCTGCGCCGGAGCTACGACGGATCGCCGAAGCGCGGCGGTCGCTTCTCGAGGTTCGCCCTCACGGCCTCGATCTGCTCCGGCTTTCCGATGAGAGAGGTCTGAAGCCTCGCCTCGAGACGCAGCCCCTCTTCGACGCTGGCGAGAACGCTCGCATTGAGGAGCTGCTTGCTCGCGCGCACGGCGGCGGGCGATTTCGACGCGATCTCGCGCGCGAGAGAGAGCGCCGCCTCTCGCGGCGTCTCGCTCGCGTGGGTCGCAAGACCGAGCGCGACGGCCTCCGTGCCCGAGACGATGCGCCCGGTGAAGGTGAGCTCCTTCGCGACGTCGAGGCGCACCAGATGCCGCAGCGTCTGCGTGCCGCTCATGTCCGGCACGAGGCCCCACTTGATCTCCATCACCGAGAGCCGCGCATCGGGCGCGACGAAGCGGATGTCGGCACCGAGCGCGATCTGGAGGCCTCCGCCGTAGGCGACGCCATGGATCGCGGCGATCACGGGCACGGGCAGCTCCTGCCAGACCCAGCCCGCGAGCTGTGCGTGGTTGGCCGGGCTGGCGCCGTCGCGCTGCAGCAGGCCGAGGCCCGCGCCGCCGCTTCCCGCGCCACCGGCCGCGCCGCCCGCCATGCCCATGAAGCTCGTGAAGTCGAGGCCGGCGCAGAAGGCGCGGCCCTCGCCCGAGAGCACGACGGCGCGTACCTGCGGCTCCGCTGCGAGCTTGCGTCCCGCCTCGATCAGCGCTTCGAACATCGCCGCGTCGAGGGCGTTCATCTTCTCGGGGCGGTCGAGCCGCACGTCGGCGACGTGATCTTCGATGCAGATGCGTACGCGGTCGGACATGGAGTCTCCCTGGTGATGCCGGAGCGTAACGGCGGCGCCCTGCCAGCGCTCCGGGTCTCGCCTCAGCCCGTTTCCGCCGGCTTCCGTCGTCCGGTCGTGCGACGCGGCTTCGCCCGCGCCGCCCATTCGAGCGCGGCGATGCGCAGCGCCGCATGCAGGCTCAGCCCGTGCGCCTTGGCTCTGGCCTCTAGCTCGCGCCAGACGGCTTCGGGAAATCGCACGGAGCGCGGCCTCGTAGGGCCAGTCTCCTGCCCCTTTCTCGGCCGTCCGATCGTTCCGACGGCGACGCGAAGGCTTGCGTGGTGAGGGCCGAGGCGCCCGGTGGACAGCAGCCGGTCGGCTTCCTTCGCGAGTGCAGGGTAGTGGGCCTCGATCCATTCGCGGCGGAGCGTCCCGGGGCTCTCGGATGCCGCGTTGCCTACGGCCCTTCGCGGTGCGGACGTGCTCGGTGTTCGTTCCTTCCCTGCGGACTTCTCTCTTCGAGGCTTCACGGTCGTCTCCTCCTCGCATCGATGAGATGCGCGGTGATCACGAAGATCTCGCCGGGTGCCGTCCACGCGAAGACGACCTGGAGAGTTCGCCCACTGATCGTTCCGCTGGCGTCCATTCGACCGTGTCTCGCAGCCGGCCCTGTCGAGAGATCCTCGGCTTCGAACACCGCCTCCACTTCCTCCGGTGTGATGCCGTGGCGAGCGACATGGGCAATGTTCGCTGGTGTCCAGACGAAGCGGACCACACGAGAATGGTAACACACTTTCCGACGGCGGCATACCCGTGGGCGTGCCGCGGCAGGTCGTCAGCCGAGCGCGAGCCCCAGCACGGCTTCCAGCTCGCGCAGCGCGGCCTCGGGCTCGTGCACGCGAAGGGTCATCATGCCGAGGGCGCGCGCCGCCTTCAGATTGCTGCCGATGTCGTCGAGGAAGGCCGCCTCGAACGGGTGAACCCCGAGCCGGGCGCAGGTGAGCTCATAGATTCGCGGGTCGGGCTTTCGCAGGCCGACGACGCTCGACGCGATGAAGACGTCGAAGTGCGGCGCGAGGGCGCTCGCCGGCGCCTTCTCGGAGGCCCAGTCGTTGGTGAGCGCCGCAGCACGC
>CAYOIG010000313.1:0-4733 GCA_964403915.1 uncultured Myxococcaceae bacterium | reverse complement strand
CCGAGAGGCGCTCGCGAAGGCGATCGCCGCGGGGGTGCAGGCAACGGACGACGTACAGCTCGTCGAGCGTCTCGGTCTGCCCGTGGCCGTGGTGGCGGGAGATCCGGGGAACCTGAAGATCACGCGGCCCGAGGATCTCGTTCTCGCGGAGCTGCGGCTCGCCCGGGGAGCCGGGCCGGAGGAGACGGCGGTTTGAGAATCGGTCAGGGTATCGACGCGCACCGGCTCGCGCCCGGGCGACCCCTCCGGCTCGGCGGGGTCGAGATCCCTTACTCGCGCGGCCTCGAGGGGCACTCCGACGGCGACGTGCTGCTGCACGCCGTCACGAGCTCGCTGCTCGGCGCTCTCGGAGAGGGTGATCTCGGGCGGCACTTTCCGTCCTCCGATCCGAAGCTCGCGGGCATCTCGAGTGGTGTCCTGCTCGAGGACGTGGCAGCCCGTGTTCGCGCCGCGGGCTTCACGATCGTCAATGTGGACGCGACCGTCGTCGCGCAAGAGCCTCGCCTCGCGCCGCATCTCGAGGCGATGCGCGCCCGCGTGGCAGCGTTGCTCGGCGTCGAGGCGGCGCGAGTGAACGTGAAGGCGACCAGCACCGACGGCCTCGGGGCCATCGGTCGTGGCGAAGGCATCGCGGCCCAGGCGGTCGCCCTGCTCTCCGGTGCCGGGGAACGGGGCGCGCGATGACGGGCCTCGTGCTCTACAACACGCGAACGCGGCGCAAGGAGCGCTTCGAGCCCCTCGAGCCCGGACACGCCCGGGTCTACAGCTGCGGCCCCACCGTCTACGCCCCTCAGCACATCGGGAACCTTCGCCCCTACCTGATGGCGGATCTGCTGCGCCGCGCGCTCGAGGCCGAGGGTCTGCGCGTCACACACGTCATCAACATCACCGACGTCGGGCACCTGACCGACGATGCCGATGCGGGCGAGGACAAGATCGAGAGCGCGGCCGCCCGGAGCGGGCGCACGGCGGCGGAGATCGCGGCGATCTACACCGAGCAGTGGCAGATGGATCGCCGCCGGGTCGGCTGCCTAGAGGCCCACGTCTACTGCAAGGCGACCGATCACGTTCCGGAGCAGATCGCGCTGGCGCAGCGGCTCGAGGCGAAAGGCTACACCTATCGCATCGAGGACGGCCTCTACTTCGATACCTCGAAGTTCCCGCGCTATGCGGAGTTCGCGCGCCTCGATCTCGCCGGACAGGAGGCCGGCGCGCGCATCGGCGACGTGCCCGGGAAGCGCCACGCTGCGGACTTCGCGCTCTGGAAGCTGCCCGCGCCGGGCGTGAAGCGCCAGCAGGAGTGGGACTCGCCGTGGGGACGCGGCTTTCCCGGCTGGCATCTCGAGTGCTCCGCCATGAGCACGAAGTACCTCGGCGCGCCCTTCGACATCCACACGGGCGGCGTGGATCACATCCCCGTGCACCACACCAACGAGATCGCCCAGAGCGAGTGCGCGCTCGACCTGCATCCGTGGGTCCGCTTCTGGGTCCACAACGAGTTCTACGATCTCGGCGGCGAGAAGATCTCGAAGTCGAAGGGGCACGTGCTGGTGCTGCAGGATCTGGTCGGCCGCGGCTTCGAGCCCCTGGCCTTCCGCTACTTCTTCCTGCAGGGGCACTACCGCCAGCAGCAGGCGTTCACGCTCGAAGCCATGGACGCGGCGGCCATCGGCTACCGGCGGCTCCTCGGCGTGGCAGCGGAGGTGCGCGACGCTGCCGGGGTGCCCGATCCCGAGGCGCTCGCCCCCTTCCGCGCGCGCTTCCGGGAGGCCGTACGCGACGATCTGAACGCGCCGCGGGCGCTGGCCGTGGCGTGGGAGGTGGCGCGCAGCGCGGAGCTCGGCCCTGCGCAGCGACGCGCGCTGCTGCTCGAATTCGACTGCTTTCTCGGGCTCGGGCTCGCGACGGAGGCGCCGCGCGCGGCCGTCCGCGAGAGCGATCCGCGCATCGACGCCCTGGTCGCCGAGCGCGAGGCCGCCCGCAAGCGCCGCGATTTCGCGGCGGCCGACCGCGTGCGGGATGCCCTGGCGGGAGAAGGCATCGTGATCGAGGACACGCCGGCGGGCCCCCGCTGGCGCCGAGCGTGAGCGACTTCCGGATCGTCTCGGAGTTCACGCCCAAGGGGGATCAGCCCCGGGCGATCGAGCAGCTCGTCGAGGGCCTTCGCCGTGGCGATCGCCACCAGACCCTGCTCGGCGTCACCGGCAGCGGCAAGTCCTTCACCATGGCCTGCGTCGTCGAGCAGATGAACCGCCCGGCGCTCGTGATGGCGCCGAACAAGACCCTCGCAGCCCAGCTCTACGCCGAGCTGAAGGGCCTGTTCCCGGAGAACGCCGTCGAGTACTTCGTCTCCTACTACGACTACTACCAGCCCGAGGCCTACATCCCCTCGACCGACACGTACATCGAGAAGGATTCGTCGGTCAACGACGAGATCGACAAGCTGCGCCACTCGGCCACCCATTCGCTGCTCACGCGGCAAGACGTGATCGTGGTCGCGAGTGTCTCGTGCATCTACGGGCTCGGCGCCCCCGCGACCTACGGGGAGATGCATGCGTACGTGGAGACGGGCGCGGCGCTCGGCCGGGACGAGCTGCTCCGGCGCCTGGTGGACATGCTCTACACGCGCAACGACATGGACTTTCATCGCGGCACCTTCCGCGTGCGGGGCGATGTCGTCGAAGTCTTCCCGCAGTACGAGGACGACCGCGCGATCCGCATCGAATTCTTTGGCGACGAGGTCGAGGGCATCGCCGAGATCGATCCGCTGCGCGGCAAGGTGATCGCCCGACCCAAGCGGGTGCTGATCTACCCTGCGAGCCACTACGTCGCCTCCGACGAGACGCTGAAACGGGCGGTTGCCGGCATCCGCGAGGAGCTCCGCGAGCGGCTCGCCGGCTTCCGCCGGGAGGGCCGGCTGCTCGAGGCCCAGCGCCTCGAACAACGCACGCTCTTCGATCTCGAGATGCTGGAGCAGATGGGCTTCTGCCACGGCGTCGAGAACTACTCGCGCTGGCTCGACGGGCGTGCGGCGGGCGAGTCGCCCTACACGCTCTTCGACTACTTTCCGGGCGACCTGCTGCTCTTCGTGGACGAGAGCCACGTCTCGGTGCCCCAGGTCGGCGCCATGTATCGCGGCGATCGTGCGCGCAAGGAGACCCTGGTCGAGTTCGGGTTCCGGCTGCCCTCGGCGCTCGACAACCGGCCGCTGCGCTTCGAAGAGTGGGAGGAGCGGGTACGGCAGGCCGTCTACGTTTCGGCCACTCCGGCAGCCTACGAGCTCGAGCGCTGCAAGGGCGTGGTGGTCGAGCAGATCATCCGGCCGACGGGGCTCGTCGACCCGAAGCTCGAGCTGCGGCCGGCGGCAGGGCAGGTCGACGACCTGCTGGGCGAGATTCGCCTGCGGGCCGAGCGCGGCGAGCGCGTGCTGGTCACGACCCTCACCAAGCGCATGGCCGAGGAGCTGACCGAATACTACGCCGAGCACGGCGTACGCGTGCGCTACTTGCACAGCGACGTGCAGACCATCGAGCGCATGGAGCTGATTCGGGAGCTGCGCCAGGGCGTCTTCGACGTGCTGGTGGGCATCAACCTGCTGCGCGAGGGCCTCGACATTCCCGAGGTCGCGCTGGTGGCCATCCTCGATGCCGACAAGGAGGGCTTCCTGCGCTCGGCGCGCTCGCTGATCCAGACCATCGGCCGGGCGGCGCGCAACGTGAACGGTACGGTGATCCTGTACGCCGACCGCGAGACCGACTCGATCCGCACGACGATCGCCGAGACCGCGCGCCGCCGGACGCGCCAGGAAGCGTACAACGCCGAGCACGGCATCACTCCCCAGAGCGTGGTCAAGAAGATCTCGAGTCTGCGCGACTCGATCTGGGAGGCCGACTACGTGACGGTGGCGCTACCGGCCGAACGAGCCGAGGCGGCCATTCCGGCTCACGAGCTGCCGGCGCTTCTCGAGGGTCTTCGGCGGGAGATGGCCGCGGCGGCGAAGGCGCTCGACTTCGAGCGCGCTGCGGAGCTGCGAGACCGCATCCGGGCGCTCGAGGCGGAGAGGCTCGGGCGGGGATGACGGTGAGCCTGGCGGAACGCGTCTCCGCGCTGCCCGCCTCGCCCGGCGTCTACCTCTTCAAGAACGAGCGTGGCCGGATTCTCTACGTCGGCAAGGCTCAGAGCCTGCGGGCGCGCGTGCGCTCCTATTTCGTTGCCGGCGGAGACGGGAGGCCCCAGATTCCGCGGCTGGTGGAGCGCATCGCGGAGCTGGACGTCGTCTTGACGGCGAGCGTCAAGGACGCCTTGCTGCTCGAGAACGAGCTGATCAAGCAGCACCGTCCTCCCTTCAACGTCAGGCTGCGGGACGACAAGCAGTACCTCGCGCTGCGACTCGATCCGCGCGAGACCTGGCCGCGCCTGACGGGCGTGCGCCGCTTCCGGGATGACGGCGCAGAACACTTCGGCCCCTACACCTCGAGCCAGTCGATGCGCCAGGCCGTGTCGAACCTGCGCCGCATCTTTCCGCTCCGTTCGTGCAGCGACGCGGTCTTCCGGGACTACGCGCGCCGCGGGCGACCCTGCATCGAGTACGAGATGCGGCGCTGCCTGGCACCGTGTGTGGGGCGCGTCGACGAGGCGGGCTATGCCGAGCTCGTGCGGGGAACGTCGCTGTTCCTGCGCGGCCGCTCGGATGAGATCGCCGCCGAGCTGCGCACGCGGATGCAGCGCGCGGC
>CAYOIG010000312.1:0-2649 GCA_964403915.1 uncultured Myxococcaceae bacterium | reverse complement strand
GGGGCCCTGCTTCGTGATCTTGACCGCGCCCACCTTCACGGCCGCGTCGAATCCGATGTCGTCGATCATCGCCGTGTGGCGCAGGATCTTGTCCATCGCCGCACGCGAGTTCGCCGGATCGTACTCTCCGTCGAGGCTCCAGCGATCGTAGAGCTTCGAGAGGTCGATCTGCTCGCCGTGGGCCGCCGGCACGTTCGAGACGCCGCGCTCCTTCGCGCGCTCCTGCATCCGCTTCGCCAGCAGCCCGAAGATCTCCCACTCGGGCTTCGATTCGCCGAGGGGCTGCGTCGCCTGCTCGCAGACCACGAGGTACGAGACGTAGGTCTGCGCGTACTTGACGGAGTGCTTCTCGTAGTAGGCCGCGGCCGGGAGCACGTAGTCGGCGAAGAGCGTGCTCGTGCTCATGCGGAAGTTCACCGAGACCACGAGGTCGAGCTTCGGCCACAGCACTTCACGCGCGTGCTGGGGCGCCGGCCAGCGGCGCAGCGGGTTCGAGCCCGTGAACACGAAGGCCCGCGGCGGGCGGTCCGCCGGCGGATGGATCGGGATCCAGCCCTTGTCGATCGACTCCTGCACGTAGGCGTCGAACGGGCGCTTCAGGTACGGGTCGGTGTTCCCGATCGCATCCCAGGCTTCCTTGTAGCCACCGTGCACGTAGAGGAAGGGCATCAGCGGCGTAATCGTTCGCTTGTCGGTGAACAGCGTGAACAGGCCCTCGTAGTCGCGGGGCGTCAGGCCCTTCACGACCTTCGAGAGCACCATGAGCTTGTCGCTGACCGAGATGTGCGGCTCGGCGGCCGCCATCCGGCCGAAGCCCTCGACGGCCCACCAGGCTGCCACACGCACGCCGCCGCCGTGCTTGCCCTGATTTCCCGTGAGGGCCATCAGCCGGATCATGGTGCGCTGGAAGAGGTCGCTGTGGTGGTGCTTGCACGAGCCCCAGGAGGCGAAGATCATCGAGCGCCGGCCGCCGCCTAGCTCGCGGGCCACCTGCTCGAAGATCGCGGGCTTGACGCCCGTGATGACCGACGCCTTCTCCGGTGAGTAGGCCTCTAGGTGCTGGCGGAGCCGCTCGAAGACCGGCCGCACGGTGACGCTCTGGCCGTCGGCGAGCTTCACGGAGAAGCTGCCCTCGAGAGCCGGGCTCAGCTCGCCGAGCGCCAGCTTCCGCCCGCCCTCTCCCTGGCAGCCGGGCGCCACGGCGGGCTTCGACGTGGCCTCGTCCCAGAGGTAGAGCACGTCGTCCTTGCCGTCCTTGGCGAGGTCGGCGCCGCGCAGGAAGCGGCCCGTGTCGTCGCGTACCAGCAGCGGCAGGTCGGTCTGCTCGCGAACGTAGGCGGCATCGTAGAGTTTTTCGCGCAGCAGGACGTGCGCGAAGCCGAGCCCGAGCGCGGCATCGGTCTCGAGCTTAGGGTTGATCCAGAGATCGGCATGCACGGCCGAGGCGTTGTAGTCGGGCGCGATCACGAAGATGCGCGTGCCCTTGTAGCGGGCCTCGTTCAGGAAGTGTGCCTCGGGGATGCGCGTATAGACCGGGTTGCCGACCCAGATGAAGATGTTGTCGGCGCGGAACCAGTCGTCCGACGTGCCCTCGCAGTTGTACATGCCCCAGGTCTGCACCGGGCCCATCGGCATGTCGCCGACGCCGGCCCAGGAGTCGAGCACGGTCGCGCCCAGCACCGAGGCAAAGCGCAGCTCCGAGGCCGTGTCGGGGCCAAAATCGA
This sequence comes from uncultured Myxococcaceae bacterium, assembly GCA_964403915.1. GTDB lineage: Bacteria > Myxococcota_A > UBA9160 > UBA9160 > UBA9160 > MYXO. The sequence goes on along the minus strand of CAYOIG010000312.1, from coordinate 925 downwards.
TGTTCGTGGTGCCGTGGTCGTGGACGATCGTGTCTGCACCGCTCTCCTTCGCGATGTCGATCATCTTGTCGCCGATCTCGGTCAGCGCCTGGTCCCAGGAGATGCGCTCCCACTTGCCCGAGCCGCGCGGTCCGATGCGCTTGAGCGGATGGAGCACGCGCGCGGCCGAAGCCTGCAGATCGCTGTAGCAGGCCCCCTTCTGGCAGCCGCGCGGGTTGAAGTCGGGGACGTCCGGACGCGGCGCCTCGTAGATCGCGTTCTGCTCCTCGCGCCAGACGACGCCCTCTTTGACGAAGAGGTTCCAGGAGCAGGCCGAGATGCAGTTCGTGCGGTTGTGGCTGCCCTTGACGACGCGGTCCCACTTCCACTTCTCGCGCCAGACGTCGCCGACGCCGTGATACTCGACCCCCGCGACCTTCGGTGCCGGCGCATTCGGGGCCTCGCGGGGCCGCAGCCGCCACAGACGCAGACCGATGCCGAGGCCGGCGAGGCCGCCACCCACGAGCAGGGCGCGGCGTGTCAGCTTCGGATTCCACGGGCTCATACGCGCTGCACCTCGACGCGGGTATCACGGTCGGTATGACTCGGCTGCATGCAGATCGACATGGGCCGCAAATGGAACTGGCCGCCGGCGAGCTCGACGGGATTGAGCGGCGAGGGGATCAGGTTCTGGAAGCCCTTGCCTCCGGCGAACTGGAAGTTCTCCCAGGCGTGGTAGAGGATGAGCTGACCGGGGCGCACGGCGGGCGTGGTCTTCGCCATGACCTGGAAGGAGGCGAGATCGTTGAAGACCTTCACCGTATCGCCGTCGCCGATGCCGCGGGCCGCCGAGTCGACGGTGCTGATGTACATGACCGGCACGCCGCGCTGCTGCTGGAGCATCAGCGCGTCGTCGCGCCAGGCCGAGTGGATGCTCCAGCGCGTG
>CAYOIG010000311.1:0-2220 GCA_964403915.1 uncultured Myxococcaceae bacterium | reverse complement strand
GGCGAGCTCGACCACGAAGTCGCCGCCGAGCGTCTTGGCGAGAGCCTCTTGCAGCGCGCGGCCGTGGACGAGCAGGGGGGAGCCCTCGGGGCCCCAGATCTTCTGGTAGGCCTGCGCCGAGCGGCGCGGGCGAAACGGCAGTATCACGGCGTGGAGCAGCAGCCAGCGCGCCAGCGCCGGCATGTCGAGGACGCGGGGGTCGGAGAGGAACTCCGCGAGATAGCGACGCACCGCGCCCGGCTCCGGCGCGGCCGGGGTGCCGAGATTCAAGAGCAAGATGCCGGTGCGCCTCAGAGCGGCACACCGAGGCCCGAGAGCCCGGCACGCAGCGCATCGACGTCGAGATCGCGTACGGCGGCGTTCTTGCCGGCGAGAAGGTGTGCAGCCACCGCAACGGCCTGGCCGCCGAGCATGCACGGCCCGATCACCCGGGCCGAGGCGAAGCCGCCGCCTTCGGCCGAGAGACAGCGACCCGCGACGAGCAGGTTCGAGAAGCCACGGGCCACGAACGCGCGAAACGGAAGCGTGTAGAAGCTCCCGGCGTCGAGGAACTTCCACTCCGTCTCGCCCCCCGCGCGGTGGCGCTCGACGGGCCAGGCCGAGCGCCCGATGCCGTCCTCGAACTTGCGGGCACCGAGCACGTCCTCCTCGGTGAGTCGGTACTCGCCCTCCACGGTGCGCGTCTCGCGCACGCCCAGACGCATCGCGGTGTCGGAGACGAAGGCCTCCTCGAAGCCCGGCATGCGGCGCTTCAGGAAGTCGGCGAGGCGCATGGCCTGTGCTCGGCCCTCGAGCTCGCCGTAGGTGATCTCGTCGCCGTCGCTGGCATCGACCGGCCGGCCGTCCAGCGAGACGCGCGAGAGGGCCACCAGCACCTCTCCCGGCCGGCCCGTCGGGATGAGGTTGCCGCCGCGTCGCGGGAGGCCCTCCTGCGCGAAGCCCTCCTCGACCAGCGCGGCGAAGGCGCCGAGCTTCGGCAGGGCGACGTCGAGCTTCACGTTCTGCATCGTGAACATCATCGACGGATACTGGATGTCGGCGCCGCGCAGCGTCGTCGCACCCGCCTGCCGCGCCAGCTCGGCATCGCCGGTCGCATCCACGAAGATGCGCGCGCGCAGCGCCACGCGGCCCGCGCGCGTGTGGACCAGCACGCCCTCCACGCGGCCGTCGCGAGAGAGCGTATGCGTGAGCTTCGCGTGCAGGCGCAGCCGGAGCAGCGGCTCCCGGCGCACGAGCTCCTCGAGCAGCAGCTTGACGCCGAGGGGAAGGTACGGAATCACGGCTGTCGTCTTGAAGGGGATCGGCCCGTAGGCCTGCCCGCGTGCCTTCAGTGCGTTCGCGATCTCGAGCGGGAGGCCGCCCACCAGCGGGGAGAGGCTCCCGTCCCGCTCGCCCATGTAGAAGCCGCAGAAGGTCCCGACCGCGCCCCCGGTGCTCATTCCGCCGAGGAAGGGCATCTCCTCGACGAGCGCCGTCCGCAGGCCGAGGCGCGCGCCGGTGATGGCGGCTGCGCAGCCAGCAGAGCCGCCGCCCGCGACGAGAAGATCGACCTCCTCCGCGCTCTCGTGCTCCTCGGCCGGTACGCGAAGGCCGGGTCCGCTCACGGCGCCGGGCGGTGGTAGCCGCCCATCCAGAAGGAGAGTCCGAGATAGAGAGCCGGGAAGGCCAGCGAGAGCTCGACCAGCCGCAGCCTTCCGGCCGTCTCGGGCGCCAGGCAGCCGCCGACCATCGCCGCGAGCCAGAGGCATGCGGCCACCACCACCGTTCGGCGCAGCCGGAGCATCTTGCTCGGGTACAGATACTTGAGCGGCACGAAGACCAGCGCGGAGAAGAGGGCAATCGTCGCCGTCCCCAGCCAGGGCGGGATCTGCAGCAGCCAGAGGTAGAGGGCGACGACGTTCCAGTAGGACGGGAAGCCGAGGAAGAAGTCGTCGTCGGTCTTGGCATCCTCTTGCGAGAAGCCGTAGGCGCTCGCGAGCACCGGCAGCGCGGCCCAGTGCCAGGAGGTCAGGCTGCCCGCGGCGACCAGGAAGACCGCCGGCACGATCACGTAGTTGAGGAAGTCGACCATGTCGTCGAGGCGACGGCCGTTGAACCAGGGCAGAACCTCGCTCACGCGCGCCGCACGGGCGAGCGTGCCGTCCACGGAGTCGATCGCGAGGGCCACCAGCATCAGCACGCCGGCGCGGGGCAGGGCGCCCTGCAGGATGGCCAGCAGCG
>CAYOIG010000310.1:0-3495 GCA_964403915.1 uncultured Myxococcaceae bacterium | reverse complement strand
GCTCTGGGATCCCATCATCTGGGCGACGCTCAACGCCGACCCCGAGCAGGCGAGCGCGCGTCTTCTCGCGGCGGTGGTCAGCCGTGCGCTGCTCGCCTCCCGCGAAGGGAGCCGCTTCCTGCTGCCGGCCGTTCCGCTCTCGGAGCTCTACGTCGAGCCTGGCCGCAAGTTTCTCGAGTCGCATGGCGGTGCGCTGCGCACGCGCGCCGCCGTCGATGCGATCGAGATCGACGCCGGCCGCGTGACTGGTGTGCATGCCGGCGGCGAGCGAATCGAGGCCGAGGCCGTGATCCTCACGGTCCCGCCGCCGGCGCTGCGGCGCCTCGTGGTGCCCGGACTTCTGCTCGCGCCTGCGCTCGATCGCGCGACGCCGATCGTCTCGGTGACGCTCTGGCTCGACAGCGATCCGGGAGGGCCGCCGTTTCTCGGCCTGCTCGGCTGCGAGACGCAGTGGATCTTCCAGGTGGACCGCATCCACGGCCGGCGCGGCGGCACCTGCCATCGGCTCGCCTGCGTGAGAAGCGGGGCAGAGGCGTGGCACGACGTGCCGCGCACGCAGATCGCCGAGACCGTGATCCGCGAGGCGCGCCACGCGCTTCCGGGGATGAAAGACGCGCGCGTCGTGCAGCACCTCGTGGTGACGGAGCATGCAGCGACGCTGGCACCGGATCCGCAGCTCCAGCCGCTGCGGCCCGGGCCCTCGACCGGCGTGCAGGGCCTGCTGCTCGCCGGCGACTGGACCGATACGGGGCTTCCGGCGACGCTCGAGGGCGCTGCGCTCTCCGGCCATCGCGCGGCGGCGCTCGTGATGGGAGCAAGGCCGTGACCGAGATCGGCGAGCGCAAGGCCTCGCATCTGCGCCTGTGCGCCGAAGAAGACGTCGAGCACCGCGGCACGACGCTGCTCGAAGAGGTGCGCCTGCTGCACGACGCGCTGCCCGAGCTATCCGTGGCCGACGTCGATCTCTCGGCCGAGATCCTCGGGCGCCGGCTCCATGCCCCGCTGCTGATCTCGGGCATGTCGGGAGGAACGCCCGAAGCGGGTGAGCTCAACCGTGCGCTGGCCACCGTGGCGCAGAAGTGCGGCCTCGGCTTCGGCGTGGGCTCGCAGCGGCCGATGCTGCTCCATCCGGAGACGGCGGAGAGCTACCGCGTGCGTGACGTCGCACCCGACATCCTGCTGCTGGGAAACGTCGGCGTGGTGCAGGCGCGCGAGGCGGGCCTCGCGCGCGTGGCGGGCCTGGTGGAGGCGATCGGCGCCGACGCCCTCTGCGTGCACCTGAACGCCGCGCAGGAGCTGGTGCAGGAGGAAGGGGATCGCGACTTCCGCGGAACGCTCGATGCGATCGCCGCGCTCGTCGACGGCCTCCCGGTGCCCGTGATCGTGAAGGAGACGGGCTGCGGTCTCGGGCCGCGCGCCCTGGGGCGGCTGCGCGCCCTCGGCGTGCAGTGGGTGGACGTCTCGGGTGCGGGCGGCACGAGCTGGACCGCCGTCGAGTCGCTGCGCGGCACCGAGCGCCAGCGCGCGCTCGGCAGCGAGCTGCGCGAATGGGGTATTCCGACGGCCGCGGCCATCGTCTATGCGCAGCGTGAGGGCCTCGGCACGATCGCGTCGGGCGGGATTCGAAGCGGTCTCGACGCGGCGCGCGCGCTCGCGCTCGGGGCGAGCGCAGTCTCGCTGGCACTGCCGCTGCTGCGCGCCCATGCGATCGGCGGTCTCGATGCGGCGCTCACCGCCGCCGGCCGCGTGGTCGATGGCCTGCGTGCCGTGGTGCTGCTCACGGGATCGCGCCGTCCCGAGGATCTGGCGCGGGCACCCCGCGTGATCGGCCCCGCGCTTCGCGCCTGGCTCGAATGAGCTCGCGCCGCCTCGATCGCCGTGTGGGGCGGGTCGCGCTCATCACGGGCGGATCGGGCGGCATCGGAGAGGCGCTCGCAAGGGAGCTGGCCGGGCGCGGCATGGCGCTCGCACTGCTCGCCCGCCGGCCCGACGCACTCCTCGTCTCGGCCAAGAGACTTCGCGCAGCCGGCGCACGCGTCACGACCCACGTCTGCGACGTCCGCGACGCCGGCTCCATCGCGGCGGCCGTGGACGCTGCGGTTGCCGCGCACGGACGCCTCGATCTCGTCGCAACCTGCGCCGGCATCGGTCGTCACGTCCCGTTTTCGGAGCACGACGCGCCGAGCATCGACGCCGTTCTCGCCACCAACGTGGGTGGCTGCGTCCATACGCTGCGCTGCGCGCTGCCGCACCTGCGCACCGAGGGGGGCTGGATCGTGAACGTCTCGTCCGTGGCCGGTCGGCTCGGTCAGCCGGGCGAGGCGGTCTACTCGGCCTCCAAGTTCGCGGTGACCGGTCTGTCCGAAGCGCTCGCGCTCGAGCTCGCGCCACACGGAATCCACGTGCTGGCGGTCTATCCCGGCTTCGTGCGCACGGGATTCGTGCCCGAGGCGGATCTGCATCGCGTGCCCGCGAGCGCGCTCCGCACGGCCGTCGAAGCGGGGGAGGTGGCGCGCGCCATCGTCCGTGCCCTCGACCGCGGGCGTTACGAGCTCACCGTCCCGCGGCTCGCAGCGGGCGGCTACGTCGTCCGCACTTTCGCGCCGGGCCTGTTCCGGCGCATTCTCGCGCGGATCCGCAGCGGCGCGGGCGGCTAGAGGTCTCCGCACTTTCGCGTTGCCGAATGCGCTCGCCCTAGGTGCGGCACGGATCTAAGCTGGGAAGCCGCGCGGGGGAATGCGGAGGCGGAGAGGATGCGACGCGCGCGATGGCGAGGAGTCGCGGCGATCTTCGCCGCGGCGCTCCTGCTCGGAGTCGCCGCGGGCGATGGCCCGTCGGGCTGCGCTGCGACGCCGGTCGAGGCCGTGCTCGTCGTGCAGGGTCTGGCGACCCCCATGTTCGCGACGGCGCCGCGGGGCGACGGGCGCCTCTTCGTGGTCGAGCGCGACGGCACGATCCAGATCGTCGAGAACGGAGCGCTGCGCGCAACGCCCTTCCTCGACCTGCGCGCGCGTCTCGGCCGTGGGAGAAGGCGGGCTGCTCGGCCTCGCCTTTCCGCCCGACTACGCGACGAGCGGTCTCTTCTACGTCTACTACACCGCGTGTGACCCGCGCGCAGCGAGCGGCGCCGCGTGCAGCACCGCCGCAGGCGCAGGACGCTTCCGCTCTCTGCTCTCCCGCTTCCGCACCGGGAGTGATCCGGATCTAGCCGATGCCAGCTCCGAAGAGGTGCTGCTCGACGTTGCGCAGCCCTTCACCAATCACGACGGCGGCACGATCGCCTTCCGCCCGAACGACGGTCTGCTCTATCTCGGCCTCGGCGATGGCGGATGGGGCCACGATCCGGAGGAGGCAGCGCAGAATCCCGCTTCGCTGCTCGGCAAGATGCTGCGCATCGACGTGCGTTCGCCAGGTGGTTATGCCGTGCCGGCCTCGAATCCGTTCTTCGGCCGCGCGGGTGTTCGCGGCGAGATCTGGGCCCTCGGCCTGCGCAAC
>CAYOIG010000309.1:0-2807 GCA_964403915.1 uncultured Myxococcaceae bacterium | reverse complement strand
GCACGAACTCCCCGCGGCTCACGAGCCGGCGGCCGATCAGCCCCGCAAAGGGGGCGGCGACATTCGCATCGCCGTGCGCACGCTCCGCCATGGCGAGCTGCGCACGGGCCCCCTCCAGCTTCGCACGCGCGAGCTTGGTGGCAGTCTCGGCCTGATCGAGGCGCTCCTGCGACGCGACCTTGCTGGCGTTGAGCTCGCGCATGCGCAACAGCGTACGCTCCTGCTCCTGCAGGCTTGCCTCGGCCTGGGCCAGACCCGCGCGCGCCGCGTCGCGCTCGAGCGCATGCCGTTCGGGATCGATGCGCATCACGATCGTGCCCACTGCTACGCGGCTTCCCTCTTCATACGGCGTCTCGGTGACGCGGCCGGCGACCTCCGCTGCGACTCTCGCTGAATCCTTCGCGCGCAGCTCCCCCGTGGCCTCGATGCGCTCCTCGAGATCGCGCGCCAGCACGGGCGCAAGCGTGACACCGGTCGCCGCGACCTCCGGCGTCTTCTCACCGCGACCGCAGGCACCGACGGTCACCAGCGCTGCAACGAGGAAGGGCCGCACCACCCACCGCGCGAACCACGACACCTCCGGCGAGCCGTCCCTGTTCACGTCTGCGCCTCGAGCAACCGCACGAAGAACCGCGTCATCGCCTCCACCTGCGCCACCTCCACGAACTCCCCCGCCGTATGCGCCTGCGCCACGGAGCCCGGCCCCAGGACGACGCCCGGAATCCCGGCGCCAGCGAAGAGTGCCGCATCCGTGCCGAAAGCGACCGCCCCAGGATTGATTTGGAGCCCGCAGCTGCGGAGGGCCCTCTGGCAGGCGCGTACCGGCGCCGAGTCGGTATCGGTAGCGAGGGCTGGCTTGCCAAGGACGCAGGCCGCGACGCGCACGCCTTCGATCGCGCCGCGTAGGAGGGCATCCTCAATCTCGCGCCGAACCTGCTCGGCCGTCTCTCCCGGAAGAAGTCGCCGATCCATCAGGAGCCAGGCAGCATCCGGAACCACGTTCGGGCCCTTGCCGCCGCCGATCATGCCCACGGAGCAGGTGCCGGGGCCGAGGATCGGATCTCGTCGCGCGGCGAGATCCTGGTGCAGGCCTTCCACCGCAAGCACGGCGCGCGCCAGCGTCCCGATCGCGTTCCTGCCCGCGTCCGGATCAGAGCTGTGGCAAGCAATGCCCGTGGCCTCGAGGCGTGCCACGGCGATGCCCTTATGATGCGTCACGACGCGGAGCTCCGTCGGCTCCGTGGCGAGCATCCAGTCGGGGCGCCGTCCACCGAGGTGCGCCAGCACGTCGCGCACGCCGACGCTGGCGAGCTCCTCGTCGGCCTCGCCGACGACGACCACGTTGCGACGTAGGGACCCGCGCGCGAGCACCTCCGCCAGCGCATCCACTAGCGCCGCCATTCCCGCCTTGGTGTCGCAGGCACCGCGGCCGTAGAGACGGCCCTCTGCCACGACCGGATCGAAGGGATCGATTTCCATGCCGTCTACGGGGACCGTGTCGAGATGCGAGGCCACCAGCACGGTTTCGCATGCGCCCGACACGTGCGCCTCGGCCACCACGCTCCGGCGTTCCCCCTCGCCCACCAGCACGGCATCGAGAGCGAGGGTTCGAAGCTGCGCCTGCACGATCTCCGCGTAGCGGCGCTCTCCCGTGAAAGCGACCGGAATGTCGCTCCGGCCCATGGGATTCACGGAGGGCGTCGCCACGTACTCGCGCAGCAGCTCGATGCAGCCCTTCATGGACGCAGCATCCGCTCCGGCAGCACGAGACGGTCGAACTCGTCGCCGCTCAGCATTCCGAGAGCGACGCAGGCTTCGCGCAGCGTGGAGCCCTCGCGGGCGGCCTTGCTCGCGATCTCGGCGGCGCGGTCGTAACCGATCACCGGCACCAGCACGGTCACGAGCATGAGCGAACTCTCGACGTGCTGGCGGATGCGATCGCGATCGGCCGCAAGGCCCTCGATGCAGAAGCTCTTGAAGCTCGCGCATGCGTCCGCCAGGAGCCCGGCGGAGTCGAGGAAGCGGTCGATCAGCAGCGGCTTCAGGGTGTTCAGCTCGAAGTGGCCCTGGCTCGCTGCGAAGCCGATGGCCGCGTCGTTCCCGAAGACGTGTACGCAGGCCATGATCAGGGCCTCGCATTGGGTCGGGTTCACCTTGCCCGGCATGATGGACGAGCCGGGCTCGTTGGCCGGGAGCCGTAGCTCGCCGAGGCCGCTCCGCGGCCCCGAGGCCAGCCAGCGCACGTCGTTTGCGATCTTGAAGCATGCGCCGGCCAGCGTTCGAAGCGCGCCGCTCGCCGCCGCAATCTCGTCGTGGCTCGATAGAGCAGCGAACTTATTCGGATGCGAACGCAAGGGATGGCCGGAGAGCTCCGCCAGGAGCGCGACTGCGCGCTCGCCGAATCCGGGTGGGCTGCTCACGCCCGTCCCGACGGCCGTGCCGCCGAGTGCAACCTCGTGGAGTCCGTCCCGCGAGGCGTCGATGCGTGCGATGCTGCGCTCGATTAGGCTGGCCCAGCCCGAGATCTCCTGCTCCAGCGTGAGCGGCGTCGCATCCTGCAGGTGCGTTCGGCCGATCTTCACCACATCGGTGAACTCGGCGGCCTTGCGCTCGAGGGCGGCGTGCAGGTCTCGCGCGGCCGGCAGCAGCCGCTCGCGCAGCATGTCGGCCGCGGCAACGTGCATGGCGGTGGGGAAGGCGTCGTTGGACGACTGCGAGCGGTTCACGTCATCGTTGGGATGCACCGGACGCTTGCTTCCCCGCTCGCCACCGGCGAGCTCGATGGCGCGGTTCGCGATTACCTCGTT
>CAYOIG010000308.1:0-9720 GCA_964403915.1 uncultured Myxococcaceae bacterium | reverse complement strand
CGCCCCGCACTCCTCGGCGGCCTTGCAGCACTGTTCGGCCGTAAGCTGCTTTTTAAGGATGTGGGCCGGGTACTGGATCTTGCCGCAGCCGGCGCAGGCCAGATTGCAGCGGAAGAGCGGCTCAAGCATCAGCACCAGCGGATAATGCTTGCGGCCGGCGAGCCTCTGCCTCGCGATGTAGCGGAAGAGGTCGAACTGAAGACGCACGGGAAATCGCATCTCGGCTACTTCTCCATCTTCGGGAAGGGCAGGAGCGCTGCGAACGCACGTAGCGCTGCGCTGCGTCGCTCCAGACCTGCGGGATCGGGATCGACGAGGCCCAGGATCAGGTTTCCGTCGAGCAGGGAGACGAGCCCGGTGGCGAGCGCGTCGGCGTCGTATTCCTTCGGGAGCAGCTCCTCGAGCGTGACCTTCACGTCCTGGCGGAAGGCTTCGTGGAGCTCGAGCAGCATCGGCTGGAGCGTGCTGCGCAGCTCCGGTGACTCCAGTACGAAACGAACGAATGCTTGAATGGCGGAGCGGTTCTGCCCGACGAAACGGTCGTGGACCGAGAAGATCTGCGGCAGGCGCTCCTCCGCCTCGACGTGGAGCAGGCTCCGGGCGAGCTGCTCGCGGAACGGCACGAAGAACTGCTGGCACGCCTCGCCGAAGAGCGTCGCCTTGTCGCCGAAGTGCCAGAAGATCGAGGCGCGGCTCACCCCCGCGCGCTTCGCGATCTGGGTCACGGTGGTATGCTCGTAGCCTCGCTGTCCGAAGAGCCCCATCGCCGCCTGGAGGATGCGATCGCGCGTGATGGCCTTCCGATGAGTCGGCTCGTCCCCGGCTCCGCCCCGCTCGTCGTTGCGCTTCACGCCCTCGACCTCGAGATGGCGACGGTGCGCGCTGCGGGCTGGCGCATCGTGCGCTGCCGGCCGGAAGAGCTGGTGGCACCGAGCGTGCCGACGCTGGCATGGGTGCGCACCGGGATGGGCATCGAGGCCGCCCGGCGCACGGTCGACGCGATACCGGACCTGCCGATCGCGGCCGCGCTGTGCACGGGCTTCGCGGGTGCGCTCGCGCCGGATCTCCTGCCGCGGATGCTCGTGATCGCCGATCCGCTGCTCGATGCCGGCGGGCGGACGCACGCCACGCCGCTGTCCGGGTCGCTGGCCGAGGCGGCGGTCGCAGCCGGTCTCGACTGCCGATGCGCGGCGCTCGTCACCGTACCGCACGTGGCGGACTCTCCCGCGGAGAAGGCGCGGCTCTTTGATGCGCTCGGCGCGGTGGCCGTCGACATGGAGAGCGCGACGCTCGTGGCCGCGTTCGCGGAACGCGGCATCTCGGCGGCCGCCGTGCGCGTCGTGCTCGACACCGCGGCGGAGGAGATCCCCGCGAGCCTCGGTGCGATCTGGCGCCGGCCCGGCCTGCTGGCCCCGAGCCTTCGCATCGCAGCGCGTATGCGTCCCTGCGCGCGCATCTCAGCGCGCCTGCTCGAGGCCTGGCTCGCCGGCCGGCTCCCCGGCTCGCAGCGCGAAGCCGACGGCGGCGACGATCGCGAGGCCGAGCAGACCCACGAGCGGTAGGTCGACGTAGAACGCGAGTGCCACGTTGAAGAGCACGATCGCGGCATAGAACGCCGGCGCGAGCAGGGCGGCCTTCGGGAGCGGGCCGAGCGGGCGCCCCCCGAGCCACCCCAATCTCTCCAGCCCCGCCATCGCTCCGAGCACGGCCAGCGCGACGAAGGCCCAGCCGAGAAAGTTCGTCAGCGGAATTCCGAAGAAGATCCCCGGATGCTCGTAGTAGTAGATCTTCCCGAGAAACCAGCGGTCGCCGCGCAGGCTGACAGGATCGCAGATCAGATCGATTCCGACCATGAGCGCCGCGCCGAGCACGAGCACGGCCGGCCGCCACGCAATTTCACCGCTGGCCTCCTCCCGCGCCGTCGTGCCGAGAAGTCGCCGTGCCGTGGCCCAGCTCACGAACGAGAGGAAGACGAAGGAGAGCGAGTCCATGAACGGCACGTTCGAAAGCCAGAGCTCCCGGTGCCGGGTCTCGGCGTCGAGATAGTGATAGAGCCCGAACGGAAAGCCGCTGCGCGTCGAGGAATACTCGCAGGCGAAGGCCACGACGAAGCCGATCAGCGTCCAGGCCGCGGTGCGGCGCGGCCCGATCTCCGCCAGCGCGATCACCAGGAATGCGGCCAGGAAGCCGAAGACGTAGGGCCGAAGCCAGAAGGTGCCGATGAGAAGCTCGATCGTGTGCAAGACCTCGCCCCATCGGCTCGCGCTCGCAGGCGGCGCACGGACGCGGAGCATGGGGCGGGAGCCCGGGGCTGACAACGGAGAAACGCTGACCGAAAGCGCGGTTCCGGTCAGCGGTGCGCATCGGCTGGCGCCCCGGATCCGCCTGCCTAGACTTCTTGGGTGAAGTTGCGTCGATGCCGGCCCCCCAAGGAGCCGATCGCATGAGCGCTCGAATCGAGCGAGAAGCCGGTCGGCGGGGGCCGCGAGCGTGGTTTCACGCGGCGGTGGCGACGGCCTTGCTCGGGGCGTCGAGCTCGGTGGCAGAGCCTGCGGCCGCTCCCGAGCCGCCCTCCCCCGAAGCACAGGTTGCTGCGGACGCACCCGCATCAGAATCGGTCGCCGCCCGCGACGATGACTCCCTCGACGCGCTGTCGGCCGAGCTCGACGCGGGCCAGCCGGACCCCTTCGAGTGCGTCAACCGCAAGGTGTTCAGCTTCAACCGCGGCGTGGACGCGGTGCTGCTCGATCCCATGATGCGCGCCTACGCCTTCGTGATGCCGGAGCTGGCGCGCCAGTCGGTCCGAAACGTCTTTGCGAATCTCAACACGCCTGCGGCGCTGGTGAACGACCTGCTGCAGCTCGAGGCGAAGGACGCGTTCGTCACCACGGCCCGCTTCGTGATCAATACCACCATGGGGATGGGCGGGCTCTTCGATGCGGCGAGCACGATGGGGCTCGAAGCGCATCGTGCGGACTTCAGCGAGACGCTCGCCGTCGCCGGAATCCCGAGCGGCCCCTACCTCATCATGCCGCTGCTCGGCCCGACCACGGTCCGCGACGGCTTCGGCAGCCTCGTCGATCTCGCCATGGCCCCGCAGTTCTACGTGCTGCCCCTGTTCGGCTTCGTGCTCGTGACCGGTTCCCATGGCATGACGGAGCGCGAGGAGCACTTCGAGGGCATGGCAGCCCTCGAAGAGTCGTCGATCGACTATTACGCCTCGCTGCGCAGCGCCTACTTCGACAGCCGGAAGTAGCGAGGAGCGCTCACGAGAGGATCGCGAGCTGGCGCGACTGCGCCACGAGCACGCCCTCCTTCGACCAGATCTCGCCGTCCTCCTCGAAGAAGCCCTCGCGACCCTCCCGCGCGCGGAAGACCGCGAGCAGGAAGTCCTCCGGCTGCGCCTCGGGCAGCGGCAGCGTGCTCCGGAAGTGCACCGTGAGGTCGATGGTGGGAACCTGCCCGAGCGGGGCCTCCGGCCGCGCCCACGCATAGGGCGCCGGCGGCAGCGCGTCGGTGAACGCCGCCACCGCGAGAGCATCGGCAACACGCGGCTCCGCCATGCGGATCCAGCCGCCGCAGAGCGCCTCGGGTGCGCCCGAGAAGGGCCGGCCGCCGATGGCGAGGCGCGTCTCGTAGCGCTCGTTGATCGGAAGGCGAGAGACCCCGGGCGGCGCCATCGGTGCGCAGCGCTCGGGCGGCAGGACCTCCGGCATGCGGGCCTGCTGCAGCGACGGACCCTCCCGCGGGATGGAGAAGGCCGCCAGCGCGAGGGCGAGCAGGCGCCCCTCCTGCGTCATACGTGCCGAGAGCGTGGTGAGCGAGCGGCCCGATCGCTCGACGTTCACGTCGATTCGCGCCGGACCCTCGGCCGGCGGCGCGGTGTAGTGGACCGTCAGCGAGCGCGGCGCGCGTCCCGGGTCGGCGAGCCGCGCAGCCAGCGCGCGCAGCAGCACGGCTGCGATGTAGCCGCCGTTCGGCCCGCGCACGATCCACCAGCCGCGGTCCATGCGAGCCTCGAAGGCGCCATCGGCCAGGGGCACGACGGCCGTATCTCGATCGAAGCGGTGGGGAGCGTCCAGACGAGCCTCCGGCATGGAGCGGCGCGGCCCCCGAACGGCCGGCAACGGGTAGCCGCCCCGCGCGCCATCCGCACGCCCCCGGCGGGCCTCGGCAGACCGGCGCCCTTCAGGAGTCGGATGGCACCGCCGGCTTCGTGGCGAATTCCGCGATCTTCTCATCGAGGGCTGCGATGAGGCCATCGAAACCGTCGCGGTCGAGCACGGCCGAGTATTCGCTGCGTCGAAGCGCGAGCTCGCTCACGGTGCCGTTCATGAAGACGTCGATGATGCGCCAGCCGTCCGGCCCCGAGCGGAGCCGGTAGTCGAGCTGCACGGGCTCCTTCTCGGGAATGACGACGCGCGTACGGACGAGCACCGTGCCCTGCGCCGAGGGCTCCTCGCCCACGATCTCGAAATGCTCGCCGGAGTAGCCCGTGAAGCGCCCGGCATAGGTGGCGATGCTGAGCCTGCCGAAGGTTGCGGAGAGCTTCGCTTGCTGCTCGGGCGTGAGATCCTTCCAGCGCCCGCCGACCGAGAGGCGGGCCATGGCGGCGAAATCGAAGCTCTTCGCCAGCACGGGCTCGAGCTTCGCAAAGCGCCCGGCGTAGCCGAGCCGGACGGCGCTCTTCATGACGTCGAGATACGCGGCGTCGAGCTGCTCGACGATGCCGCGTGCGGAGGTCTCGCCGGCCCTGGCGCTGGCCGCCAGGATCAGCGCGAACGCGAGCGGAACGAGCAGCACGCGCCGCGAGAGGTCGGGAGCGAAGCGCATGGCACCTCGGGTCGGCGCGGGCGTCAGGCGTCGCCCAGCGCGAAGCGGGCAACGGCATCGGCGAAGCCCTCGGGGTTGTCGATCATCACGGAGTGCCCCGCGCGGGGAATCTCCGCCAACGTTCCCCGTGCCAGCGCCTGCTCGGCCATGCGCTCCGCCGTATCGGCGGAGAGGATGTCCGAGGCGGCCCCGCGCACGACCAGCGCCGGACACGTCACGCGGGAGAGGTCGGCCCACAGCGCCTCCGACTCGGCCCGCATGCGCGCCACGAGCTCCTCGGGCGTGAGGCCGGCGCTGCTCGCGCCAAAGCGCGGGTCGGTCTTGCGTTCGAAGCGGCCGTCGTCGCGCCGGCGCAGCCCGTGGCGCGCCATGCGCGCCACGACCTCGGTCCGTGCCAGCGGATACGCTCGGGCCAGCGCGCGCTCGTACTCGTCCGCCGAGCCGAAGCTCGGGTCGGACTGCTGTGCATCGAGGCGAATGCGGAGCACGCCGCGCGCGTCGAGGTCTGGCCCGGCATCGGCGATCACGAGGCCGGCCAGCCGCTGCGGATGACGACCGGCAAAGCGCATGGCAGCGCGCCCGCCGAACGAGTGGCCGACGAGCACGAAGCGCTCGATGTCCAGCGCCGAGCAGGCCGCCTCCAGATCGTCCGCCACCGCATCGTGGTGATAGCGAAGCTCCGAATCGCGGTCCGAGTCTCCGTGTCCCCGCAGATCGAGGGCGAGCGTGCGGTAGTAGGGCGCGACCACGGGGGCGAAGTCGTCCCAGACGTGCGCGTCGTTGCCGAAGCCATGGAGCAGCAGCAGCGGCACCCCGCTCTCGCTCCATACGAGGCAATGGAGCGAGAGACCGTCGGCGCCCGCGACCCGTTTCGACTCAGGCACGCGCGTCTGCCGGCTCACGGGCCCAGCATACCCGCCGGCAAGGCGGGTGCCGCCCCGGTTGACCCCGGAGAGAGGCAGGGGTAGACTGCCGTGGTCGGACCTCGGACCTCATACCTCTCAGGGTGCAGGTACCGCCGGCTCCACCGCGAAACCGCTCAGGAGTTCGCTTGCCCCAGCCGCCCCGTGCTCTCGAGCCTCTGGGTCCGTCGCGCCGCGCCGAGGGCATCTTCGAGCAGCTCCGCTCCCGCATCCTCTCCGGCGCGTACCCCGCCGGTAGCCGCATCCCCAACGAGCGCGACCTGGCCGAGGCGATGCGCGTCAACCGCGCCTCGGTGCGCGAGGCCGTGAAGCGGCTCGAGTTCCTCGAGCTGGTCGAGGTGCGCCACGGGCAGGGGACCTTCGTTCGCGGGGTCGGCACCTCCTCTGCCCTGCAGGTGATCGAGACGCTGCTGCGCGATCCGCATACGGTGACGACCGAGCTGCTGCGCCAGCTCCTCGAGTTCCGGCGCCACGTGACGACGCACGTCATCGAGCTCGCAGCACGCAACCGGCGGCCCGAGCACGTGGAGCGCGCCCGTGCACTGCTCGCCTCGGAAACGGCGGCTGCAGACGACCCGCAGCGCGCCCTCGAGATCGACCTCGAGATGAACGCCCTGCTGGGCGAGGCATCCGGCAACCTCATGTATCAGCTTCTCACGAATCTGTTCACGAAGCTGGTCGCGCAGCTCGGCCCTCTCTACTACAACGCGAGTCGCGATCATCGCCGCTCGCACGCGAATCACCGCGCACTGCTCGGTGCGCTGGAGAGTCAAAACGCTGGCGAGGCCCTGCGCACCCTCGGCGAGATGCTCGACTACAGCGAGCGCGCGATCCTGCGCCAGGCCGAGGAGCTCGAGCGAGCGGGCCTGATCGGCGACCGCGCCGGAGCGGTCGGGGCATGACGATGCGGCGCGATCAGCTCCGCTGGAACGGCTGGGGTCGCCTCGGCGAGTCGATGGGTCTCACGCCGGCCCGCGAGGAGTGGCTGCGCAGCGAGCTCGGCCGCCTGCTGCAGCACCGCTTCTCGCCCTCCCCTGCGCCGGTGGCGCTGGAGCAGGTGCGTCTCGGACCGAGCAAGATCGCCGCCGAGATCCAGAACGCGCTGCGATCGGCCTGTGGCGATTCTGGCTTCTCGACCAGCTCTCTCGAGCGCGTGACCCACGCCCTCGGCCGCAGCCTCCCCGACCTTCTGCGGCTTCGCCGCGGAGACATCGCCCATGCGCCCGACGGCGTGGTGTATCCGACGAGCGAAGGCGCGGTCGCCAGCGTGCTGCGCATCGCGGCGGACGAGAACCTCGCGGTGATCCCCTTCGGCGGCGGGAGCAGCGTCGTAGGAGGCGTCGAAGCACGAACGCTTCGCGGCCAGACCGGCGCCCTCTCCCTCGACACCACGCGCCTCGACGCCCTGGTGCGCATCGACCGCGAGAGCCTCACGGCCACCTTCCAGGCCGGCATCGACGGCCCGGCCCTCGAAGCGGCGCTGCGGCCCCACGGACTCACGCTCGGGCACTTCCCGCAGTCGTTCGAGTATTCGACGCTCGGCGGCTGGATCGCCACGCGTTCGAGCGGCCAGAGCTCGAGCGGCTACGGGGCGATCGAGAACATGCTGGTCTCGGTGCGCGTCATGACACCCGAAGGTGTCGTTCGGACGCTGCCGGCGCCGCGCTCCGCGGCCGGGCCGGACCTGAACGGCCTCATTCTCGGCTCCGAGGGGACGCTCGGCGTCATCGTCGAGGCCACGCTCCGCGTGTGCGAGGCGCCGGCGGTGCTCGAAGACCGCGGCATGCTCTTCCGCAGCTTCGCCGACGGTGCAGGCGCAGTGCGCGATGCCACCCGGGAGGGCGTGCAGGTCGCGGTGATGCGGCTCTCGGACGCGGCGGAAACGGCCCTGGCGCAGACGCTGCGCCACGATCCCGCGCGCCGCTTCGACCCGGCGAGGGCTGCGCTCTCCCTGCTCGCGCGCTTCGGCTACGGCGAGGGACGCACCGCGCTCGTCTACGCCGTGGAGGCCGAGAGCCGGCGCAAGGCAGGCTCCGCGCTGCGCCGCATGCTCGCCATCGGTCGCGCGCACGGCGGCATGCCGCTCGGAAGCTCCCCGGGCCGTGCCTGG
Organism: uncultured Myxococcaceae bacterium; assembly: GCA_964403915.1. Classification (GTDB taxonomy): domain Bacteria; phylum Myxococcota_A; class UBA9160; order UBA9160; family UBA9160; genus MYXO. Next base: position 1,854 of record CAYOIG010000308.1, on the reverse strand, counting down.
CGCCGCGACCGCTTCCGCACGCCCTACCTGCGTGACTGGCTCCTCGATCAGGGCATCGCGGTCGACACCTTCGAGACCGCGCTGCCGTGGAGCCGCCTCGGGAGCGGCCACGACGCCGTCCTGCGCGCGATGCAGCGCGCAGCCGAGCTGCACGCGGGCGCAGGCCTCGCCGCGGCCCACCTCTCCCACAGCTATCCCGACGGGGGCTGTCTCTACTTCACGCTGATCTATCCCCTCGATCACGCCAACGAGCGGGTGCAGTGGGAAGCCATCAAGCGTGAGGTGACGGAAGGGATCGTGGCAGCCGGCGGCACGCTCTCGCACCACCACGGCGTCGGCGTCGATCATCAGCCCTGGCTCGCGCGAGAGAAGGGGGCCCTCGGCCTCGCCGCGCTGCGCGCCGCCCGCACGGCCCTCGACCCGCGCGGTCTCATGAATCCGGGGAAGCTGCTATGACGGACTGGACCCTCGTCGATCGTACCCGTGCCCTCGAGAATGCCGAGCGCGAAGGCCTCGACCTGCTGGTGATCGGCGGCGGCATCAGCGGCGCCGGCGTGCTGCGCGACGCAGCATCGCGCGGCATGCGCGCCTTCCTGGTGGAGCGCGACGACTTCGCCTCCGGCACCTCCAGCCGCTCGTCGAAGATGGTTCACGGCGGCCTGCGCTACATCGGAGAAGGCCAGCTCGCCGTGACGCGCGAGGCTTGCCGTGAGCGCGACCTGCTGCTGCGGCAGCTTCCCAACCTCGTGCGGCCGATGCCCTTCCTCTTCCCGGCCTACGAGGGCAGCAAACACCCCCTGTGGCAGGTGCGAAGCGTCCTTTGGGTGTACGCGGCACTCGCCAACTTCCGCCGGACGGCGCGCTTCCGCATGCTCTCGGCGGGCGAGGTCGCCGACTTCTCCCGCGACCTGCGCCGCGACGGGCTGCGCGGCGCCGGGCTCTACTGCGACGCGCAGGTGGACGACGCGCGCCTCGTGCTGGAGACGCTGAAGAGCGCCCGCAACCTCGGCGCCGAGTGTGCGAATCACGCCGAGGCGGTCGAGTTCATGCGCCGTGAGGATGGCCGGCTCTGCGGCCTGCGCGTGCGCGACGCCCTCCGCGGCCGAACCTTCACGCTCCGCGCCCGTGCGATCGTGAACGCGGCCGGCCCGTCGGTGGAGCGCCTGCGCGGCCTCGATCGACCGGTGGCGCGGCCCGAGCTGCGGCCGGCCAAGGGCGTGCATCTCGTGCTGCCCCGCAGCCGCATCCACCTGCAGGGCGCCATCACCTTCGAGGGCGCCGACCGCCGCCAGCTCTTCCTCGAGCCGTGGGACGAGGATCTCGTCATCCTCGGCACGACCGACAGCTTCAGCAGCGAGATCGACGAGCCCACCGTCTCGATCGAGGACGTTCACTACCTGCTGGCCGCGGCGAACGATGCCTTCCCGGCCAAGGGCCTCACGACCAACGATCTCGTGAGCGTCTTCGCAGGCGTGCGGCCGCTGGTGGACGATGGCAACGCCGAGAAGCCGCCGAGCTCCGTCTCGCGCGAGCACCGCATCTACGAGGATCCCTCGGGCCTCGTCTCGATCGCCGGCGGCAAGCTCACCACCTACCGCGCCATGGGCGAGGCCCTCGTCGACCGCGCGATCCATCTCTCGCCCGAGCTGCGCGGAGCACGCATCGCCCGCAGCAGAACGGCCGAGATCCCGCTGCGCGACGAGAGCTTCGACCGCGCCGGGCTCGAGACCGAGCTGCGCGAACGCCACCAGATCGCGCCCAAGCGCATCGAGCACCTGCTGCGCAACTACGGCGCCGACGCCGAGCGCCTGCTCGCCGAAGCCCCCGAGGCCCTGCGCCGGCCCATCGGACACA
>CAYOIG010000307.1:0-1642 GCA_964403915.1 uncultured Myxococcaceae bacterium | reverse complement strand
GACCCTCGCGGGCGCGGCGTGCAGCAGGCGGCAGCCACTCTCGGAGAGATCGCCGAGCACCGCGTGCCGCGCGCGATTTCCGAGCCGATAAGCGACCTCGCGCCCTGAGAAATAGCGCTCGCTGCGGCGGCGTTCGGGCCCTTGATACAGCAGGCGCACCAACAGCAGCCGCAGCGCGCACGGGTCGACGGGCCGGCGAACCAGGTAGTCGAAGCCGCTCGCGCGAAGCTGTCGGCGAAGAGCCGGTGAGTCTTCGCTCGCGATGACCACGCGCGCCGGCGGAAGCTCTCCTTCGACGTTCGTCAGACAGTCTCTATGTGCGAGAGCGAGCCGCGCCGTGGTGACGATCAGGTCGCGGCGCTCCCCGCCCGCGGCGGTCGCCACCTCGTGTGCGCGCAGTGACGTCGGGGTCGCGCCCAGCGATGCGAGAATCTCGCGTACGTCCTCGAGCTCACCGTCGTGAAGCAGCAGGATCGAGGGTGAGCGCAGCTCGGCCATGGAGACCTCCGCAACCGGGGCAGACCGTCCGGGTCTACGGGTCGGCTTGCCCGGCCGGCACCTGAAGCGATCGGTACGGCCTTGGGGCGAACTCGGGGGATCCGCCGAGCCTCGCCTCGGGCGAACGGCGGAACGCTCAGTGCCGCCGGCGCAAGAGACGCGATGCCGTGAGGAGCGAGAAGCCGGCGACGGCGAGACCGACCGCGACGAGCGTTCCGGACGGCAGCGGCAGCGGCTGGGGGAGCGCCACGCTGCCGACCGCCGCCAGGTTGTTGAGCACGTGGCAGGCGATGGGCGCGCGCGTTCCGCCCGTGAGCTCGGCGACGGCGCCGAGGTAGAGACCGAGACCGAAGGCGCCCGCCGCGTGGACGGGGTCTCCGTGCAGGGCTCCGAAGGCAGCAGCGGCCGCCAGCACGGCGCCGGCGCGTCCCAGCCAGCGCGTGAGGCCCCGCTGCACGAGACCTCGGAAGAAGATCTCTTCGCCGATGCCTGGAGCGACCGCGAGACCGAGCAGGAGAAAGGGCCAGGCCAGCTCGGGGGCGCCGGCCACCGCCGCGTCGTAGTGCGCGAGCTGGCTGGTGGCGCGCAAGCCGAGCAGCTCGATGATCTGATCGAGCGCCTGGCTGAGGCCGAGCAGACCGACGGCGAGCAGCAGCACCGTGCCTGCCCCGGCGAGCCCCGGTTGCAGGCCGAGCCTCTCGAGCAACGGGCGCCGGCCAAGCGAAGCCCACAGGACGGCGGCGAGCAGCAGGAAGGCTGCGCTGAGCGAAGCCAGCGCCGCGAGTCGGAAGGCCGGCTCGAGCCCCTCTCGCTGTGAGAGCGCACGCAGCCCTGCAAGACAGGCGAGGGCGCCGGCCCCGCAGACAGCAGCGAGATCCCAGCGCCGCCGGGGCTGCGCCGGAATCTCCACCGGGGTCTCCAAAGCCTCCATCGCCGCAGAGGGTAGAGGGTCGCGGGCCCTGCGCCCGGCCTCGCTGCGCAGGCGTCTGGCGCCCTTGCTACCGTATTCGCGTGTCCGACGATCCGCTCGCTCCCGCGCTGCTGGTCGCGATGCCGCAGCTCCTCGATCCGAACTTCCGGCGCGCGGTCGTGCTGCTGCTCCACCACGACGCCGAGTTCACCTTCGGCCTCGTGCTCAACCGTC
>CAYOIG010000306.1:0-2758 GCA_964403915.1 uncultured Myxococcaceae bacterium | reverse complement strand
TCGACTTCGACGAGGTGACGACGCGCACGCAGGTGCGGCTGCTCCACGGCCTCCTTCACGGAGAAGACGGCGGTCACCGGCGCACCGGCCGCCTGACACTGCTCCATGATCTCCCACTTGCCGTGCTGCATCGTCCACTCTTCGAGCAGCGGATAGATCACGTCGGCGTTCTGGGCTCGGGCAAACATGTCCTGGAACATCTCGGCCTGTGCCCAGTCGGGATCTCCCATCACGCGTCGAATGCCGTTCCACTGCCCCGCCTCGAGCGCGAGCATCCAGACGTGGCCGTCCTTGCAGGGCAGGATCGTTGCGGGCGCACCCAGCGGCATGCCGACGCCCGTACGGTGCTCCCATTTTCCGTCCTGCGCGTAGGCGCCGATGTTCTGGCCGCCCACGAAGACCGCGGCGATCGCCTCGGCGCACGACACGTCGAGGTGCTGGCCGCCGCCCGCGCGCGCGCGACCGAGAACTGCCGCGAGGCCCCACGCAGCCCCGGCGGCGGCGCCGAAGAACTCGGCGGAGAAGGTTCCGTGCTCGAGCGGCGCCTCACCGGGGCGCCCGCAGTAGCGGTGACCGGCGGCCGTGAGGTGATAGGCGTTGAGGTCGTAGCCCTTCCATTCGGAATAGGGTCCGCTGCGGCCAAAAGGCGACAACGACACCATCACGAGCTCCGGATTGATGCGTGCGAGCGCCTCCCACTCGATTCCGAGCGCTCGCGACCGGGCCGGGAGATGATTCTCGATCAGCAGATCGGCCCCGGCCACCAGGCGCTCGAACGCGGCACGCCCTTGCGTCCGCAGGAGGTCGAGAACGACGCCGCGCTTGTTCGTGTTGAGAAATGCGAAGAGGCCGCTCTTTTCCGGATCGGGAACGTCGCCCGGAAAGGGCCCCCAGCGCCGGACGATGTCTCCGTCCGGCGCCTCGATCTTGACGACGTCTGCACCGAAATCCGCGAAGAGGCGCGCGCAGTACGCGCCCGCCACCCCTTCGCCGACTTCGACGACTCGCATGCCTTCGAGCGCGCGTATCATGGCCGCAGCATCTTATCATGCTGCGCGGCGACGGGAGGATGAACGCAGTGGGAGAGCCGATGCGAATCGTGGTCTGCGTGAAGGAGGTGCTCGACCCCGATGCCGTGAACAGCTTCGCGGTGGCCGGGCGCCTCCTGATCGGCGAGGACGGCAGGACGCTGACCCAGAGCGCCATCCCGCGCCTCATGAACGGCTTCGACGAGCAGGCGCTCGAGGCTGCGCTCCGGCTTCGCGATGCGGGCGCGAGCGTCACGGTCGCGGTGGTGTCCATCGGCCCCGACCCGGCGAACATCCTGCGGCATGCGGCCGCCCTCGGCGCTGACGAGATCATCCACATCGCCGCCGATCCGGCGGCTCTCGACGGCCACGTGACGGGGGCCCTGCTCGCGGCCTGGATCCGGGCCTCGGGGGGAGCGGCCCTCGTGCTCTGCGGACGGCAGGCCTCGGACGACGATCAGGGCGTCGTGCCGGCCCTGGTCGCCGAGCGTCTCGGAATGCCGCTGGTGACGATCGCCCGCGCGGTCACGCTCGCCGGAGAGTCCCTCGCCGTGCGTGTCACCCGCGTCACCCCGGACGGCGACGAGATCGTCGAGGCGCCGCTTCCGGCGGTCGTCACCGTGACGAGCGAGCTGGGAACGCCTCGCTACCCGACCGCAGCACGAAAGATTCAGGCCCGGCGCATGAAGCCAGTGGTCGTCGAGGCGGGCACCCTCGGCCTTGCTCCCGCGGACCTCGTGCCCCGGACGCTCCTGCTGCGCCAGCTCGTGCCGACCGTGCAGGGACACTGCGAGCTGCTCGCCGGCGCACCGGCCGACGCCGCGCAGGCTCTGGTGGAGCGGCTCGTGCGCGACGGTGCCCTCTGATGTCGCAGGTGATCGTCTGCTCCTGGAGCGGAGGCGGCGAGACGCTCGCACGCGGCCTCGAGGAGACCCTCACGCTCGGACGCCGGCTCGCCGGATCCCTCGACGCCGAGCTCGCCCTGCTCGTGCTCGGGCCTGTGCCGCGCGATGCCGCGGAGATTGGCGGACGCCACGGCGTCGCCACGCTCCTCCGGGCCGCCGACACGACGCTCACCGCGGACGCACCCGATGGGCTGGTCGAGGCGCTGTCACAGATCTGCGTCGCCCGGCGCCCGCGTGCCCTCCTCGTCCCGCAGACCTTCGATGCCCGCGTCGTGGCACCCCGGCTCGCAGGCCGCATCGGGGCTCCGATCGTCATGAATACCGTCGACGCCTGCATCGAGGCGGGGAGCCTCCGCATCACGGCCCATGCCTACGGCGGAGACACCCATGCCATCCTCGAGATTGCGACCGAGGGCACGACCATCCTCGGAGTCTCGACGACGGCCGTGCGGGCAGAGCCTGCGCCTGCCGCGACGAGCCCGAAGATCGAGGACGTCTCCGTCAGCCTGGAAGGCGTCCGCGAGCGGATCCGCGTCGTGGAGCGGGCGCAGGCGAAGGGCCCGCGCCTCGAAGACGCGGAGATCATCGTCTCCGGCGGCCGCGGCCTCGGTGCGGCCGAACACTTCGCACTCATCGAGGAGCTCGCCGGCGCGCTCGGCGGCATGGCCGGCGCATCGCGTCCGCTGATCGACGACGGCTGGGTGGACGCCTCGCGACAGGTGGGCCTGACCGGCCGCATCACGCGGCCTGCACTCTACGTTGCGGTCGGCATCTCGGGCGCGAGCCAGCACATGGCCGGATGCTCGGCCGCAAAGACGATCGTTG
>CAYOIG010000305.1:0-7949 GCA_964403915.1 uncultured Myxococcaceae bacterium | reverse complement strand
AGCGTAGGCGGTGGGTATACGCATGCACGAGACGAGCGGCCCCGTGCTCGAGACGCCGCGCCTGATCCTGCGCCCGTGGAGCGTGGCGGACCTTGCGCCCTTCGCTGCCCTGAACGCGGACGCGGAGGTGATGGCGCATCTGCCCGCGCGTCTTGCGCGGGAGGAGAGCGACGCGCTGGCCGCACGCATCGCCCGGCACTTCGAGGAGCACGGGTTCGGCTTCTGGGCCATCAAGGTGAAGAGCGGCCCGCCCTTCGCCGGCTTCACGGGCCTCCAGCACGTGGCCCTCGACGTCGTGTTCGCTCCTTGCATCGAGGTGGGCTGGCGGCTCGCCCGCGCGCGCTGGGCGGCGGGCTAGCAAGCGCGCATGCGCCACAAGCGAGACCGGGCATACTCGGCCCACCGAAGGAGGACGTCGAGAATGGCCGACTGCTCGGCTACGCGGGAAGCATGCGCTTCCGGACCAAGCCAGCGTACGAGAGCAGCGTCGAGACGACGCTCTACGTGCAGCCGGACCTCCACCGCCGCGGGATAGGATCCTCTCTTTATCGCGCCCTGTTCGCGGCGCTCCGCGGAGAGGATGTGCATCGTGCCCTTGCCGGAATCACGCTACCCAACACGGCGAGCGTTGCGCTTCACGAACTCTTCGGCTTCGTCACGGTCGCCCACTTCACGGAGCAGGGGCGCAAGCTCGGGAAGTAATGGAACGTGGGATAGTGGGAGAAGGCGATCTGACGCGGGAAGTCGCGAGCACGGCCACGATCCGGATCGGCAGCAGCGCCGACCTTCCGTTCCTCCGCGAAATGCTCTTCGAGGCCGCCTTCTGGCGGCCCGGTGCGGAGCGCCCGCCCCTCAGCGAAGGGCTCGCGCGTCCGGATCTCGCAAAGCTGCTCGCCGGCTGGGGACGCCCTGGCGACACAGCCGTGATCGCCGAGTCGCCCGCGTGCGAGCGCCTCGGCGCGGCGTGGTACCGCTTCTGGTCGGAGGAAGATCACTCCTACGGATACGTGGGGCCGGCGGTGCCGGAACTCGCCATCGGCGTCCGGGCAGAAGCCCGCCGTCTGGGTGTCGGCGAGGCGCTGCTGCTGGCCCTCCTCGCGCACGCCGGCGCGCAGGGCGTGGAGAAGATCAGCCTCAGCGTCGAGCTCGACAACCCTGCGCTGCGGCTCTACGAGCGACTGGGCTTCCGCCGGGTCGGCCGCGTGGGCGGCGCGTGGACGCTCGTGGCGCAAACGCCGGAAGGAGGCGGGAGAAAGTGGTGAAGCGAACGCTCGTGGTGAGAAGCGTGCTCCTACTCGCTCTCGACGCGTACGCGTAGGACAAAGAAGCGGGCGCTCTGCGCTCACGTCCGGGAATGATCAATCTGACACCCCGGGGGAGGGCCTGCCTTCCAATGGCGGCCTCCTGAGTGTGTACGGCGCGCGGGCGCCCCGAGCCCGAGGCTCCCTGGCGCCAGCACGCTCGAATGTGGACTCATGACTTTGGCCGCGCCACGCGCCCAGGATTTTAGCCACTTCCAGTACAGACGTCGATTGGCACCCACCCTCGGCTCGCCTGCGAGCTCATCGGGGAGGCAACCCGGAGGGCTCATGCTGCCCTGGGAAGGACCTGTTCACCAGTGGTCCAGGAGGTTCCGATGCGATTTCTCACATCCTCAATCGTCTTCTGCCTGAGTTGTGTCGTGGCGGGCTTGGCGGTGGCCTCACCGATGCAACTTCTTTCGGACAACCGGTCAGTTGGGATTCTCGACGTCACGTTGAGATGCGCTGGTCTCGGCGAGGTCTGTCAAGTCGCGGGCCCGATCTTCCCCTCCGCGCCATTCGCCGATTTCGACGCGACCGCCACTTTCGGGCCCTACGTTTCATCCCAGCAATCCAGTCTGACGCCGTATCGGATCGAAGCCCACCTCGTTGCCCAGGGGCTATACGGCTCTTTCTTGGCCGACCCGGCCTTCAACATCGAGTTCTCGTTGGCCGAGCCGACGCTCCTGCACTTCGAAGCCGAGTTCACGAGTTCGTCCTGGGCCCTCGTAGAGACCGTTCTCGGCGAAATCGTTTTCCAGTACAACAACGAGTTTCCGGGATTCGGTGACCCAGATTCGACGATGCTGGTTCCGGCGGGGGCGTACGCATTCGTGGCTTTCAGCATCTTCGAACGCGCGGACTCGCGTGTGCTTCTCGAGATCGTGCCTGAGCCTGGCTCCGCGATCCTCGTCAGCGCTGGTTTCGCGATGCTCGCAATGGCCAGACGCGGCCGATCGTTGACCGAGAACTCGCCGTAGAACGCACCACGTTGGCGCTGGCACGTCTATAAGCGGAGACTTCGGTCCGAACGCCCCGCAGGTGGCGCACCCCGCCAAGCGCCTAACAGGATGCGGAAAATCCCCGCCGCTGATGCCGCTCGGCATGATAGAAGACGGTTGGGGGGATGAGCATGCGCGGAATGGTCGTCACGCAGGACGGGATGTTCAGTTATGTGTAAGCGCTCCATGAACCCGTCTTTCCTGCGCTCCGCTTCTCGGTGAGTTTTCCGCTGTCACCGAGGAGGGCAGCACGATGGGCAAGGCGAATGGGACGCCGGCGGGCGCGGGCCGCGGAGCGACGGGGCGGGGTCGGTTCTGGGCGGGCCACCTCGAGAAGATCGAGGCAGAGGGGATCGCCGCCATTGAGGGCAGGCCCTCCCCCGGGGAATTTGTCACATTGATCCTTACCGGACGTGAGCGGAAAACGCCCGCTTCTTTCTCCTACGCGCTACGCGCCATGGCGGGATGCCCGGTGAACAGGCCCAGGCGCGCGCCGAGCACGAGCACCACGTCGGCGTCCCCGGCGCCCGCGCGCCCCGTGAACGCGAGGTACGGAAGACCGCGACCGCAGAGCGGATGGTCCGCGGGCATGAGGCCGTGGGCCTTGCCGTTCGAGAAGACCGGGATGCCCGTACGCTCGGCGAAGGCCACCAGCTCCGGGGCCGCATTCGCGAAGCGCGCGCCGCCGCCGACGACGATGGCAGGCCGCTCGGCGGCGTGCAGCCAGGCGATCGCCTGCTCGACCGCGGCGGGAGAAGGCGCCGGCGCAGCGTCGGGCACGATCTTGCGCGGGATCCGTATCTGCTCGCCGTCCACACGCGCAAAGAGTACGTCGATCGGAAGCTCGAGATAGACCGGCCGCTTCTTTCTCCTACGCGCCACCTACGGGTCGCGTCGCATCGGCGCGCTCGACGTCACAGACGCCGCGCTCCGGAGCGAGGTCACAGGATCGGGGCGCGACGGCTCGCATGCCACAGACGTAGCACGCGAACCTCGGTCTCGAGTACCCGGTAGTACAAGAGGTACCGTGTCCGAGAAAGCGGCACGCGGCGCACTCCCGGCGGCCGACCTCGACGTAGCGGAGCGCCGGCGTGCGGTGTCAAGGCGATGAACCTCATCGCCTCGAGCAGCTCCTGCTCGAGCAGCGCGGGCGCGGCCGGTCGGTTGGCTGCCCACCACCTCGCCGCCACGTCGATGTCCTCGACCGCCTGCGGCGAGACGACGAGCCTCACGGGGCTCGCAATCGCGCCAGGTGCTCGAAGAGCTGCTCCGCGGTGAGGCTCTCCCCGCGCTCGCAAGCTGCATCGGCCTCGACGAGTTCGTCGAGGCTCTTCTCGTCGAGCTCGAAGCCCTCCGCTTCGTCGACCCAGACGGTGACGTGGCTGCCCTCGGGCAGCGGCTCGCCCTCGACCACCACCGTGTTTCCCACCACCTTGCCTCGTGCGACTCGCATACGCCCTGAGTCTACGCGCAGCGCGGCCTCTTCCGCAGCCCCCGCCCCCTCAACCGCCGACTGCTCCGCCGCGGTCGCCTCGGGCACGTCGACGGTAGTCTCCACCGCCCGCTCGGCCGTAGCCTCGTCGTCGATGGATGGGTGCACGTCAGATTTGTGAGATGACCTTACCCAGCGCACGCGGCTCAGGCGCGCGCCGCTGCTGAGCGGCGCTCCCAGAAGTCCTCGAAGCGGCCGTTCAGCGTGCAGCAGCGCAGCGCGACGATCGCGTCGGCCCCGGCCACGGCCCAGTGCATGCCGGCGCGCTTGAGGCGGGTGCCGATGGCCAGCTTGCAGCCGGCCTCGACCACGCCGGAGGACACGCGCAGCCCCTGGGCGCGGAGCTCGGGGTAGCGCATCCGGCTCTGGTTGCGCACAACGTGGTCCAGACACTTGCGTGCCTCGTCGTGGGTCTGGGCGTGGACGTAGGCGTCAACCTCGATGAAATGGAAAGCTGGACTCGGGCCCGGGAGACTAGACGTTTCGAGCCGGCTTACGACCGAGAATGATCAAACGGCAGCCAACGCACGCGCCATCGATCGCGCCAAGCCGCGCGGGCTCTCAGGGTCGGATTGGCGACACGAAACAGGTAGTACGCGTCCATGACCGATTCCGATCGATCCGACGACCCGATCGCCCGCGCGCGACGCATGAACGAGTTCTTCGGCCCGCTGGTGCCCGGCCAGCTCGGCTGCGTCTTCGATCACGCGGGGACCGACCTCGTGCTCGGACACATCGACGTGACGGAGAACCTGATCGCCGGCACCGGCTTCCTGTTCGCACCGGCGGTCGTCGCGCTCGCGGACACCTGCGCGGCGATCGGCTGCGGCGCGAACATCCCCCCCGGCGCGTCGTTCACGACGATCGAGCTGAAGTCGAACTTCCTGGCCTCGGCGCGCGTCGGCGAACGCGTGACGTGTCGCTGCATGCCCGCGCATCTCGGGCGCCAGACCCACGTCTGGGACGCGGTCGTCGCCAACGAGACGACGGGCCGCACGATCGCGCTCTTCCGCTGCACGCAGATGGTGCTGGTGCCGCGCTGATTCGTGCGGCGCGCGCCGTCGCGGGTGTCGGGTAGGGGGTCCCCGATGCGGCGATCAAGGTCGCGTGCGACGGGAGCCCGATGCAGTGGACGCTGGCGGTCTGCGCGAAGTCGAGGCCTGCGACGCCGCTGGAGGGGTGACGTGCTCTCGGTTCTTTGAACCACGGTTGCGTGGCTTTCGGGCGCATTCCCAAGGCTGCATGAGTTGCTTCCGCGTTCCGGCTCCTCTCGATCCTCCGTCGATCTCTCGGCGGGGGTTTGGCGCATCGGAGCGGGATCCCGGTGACGATGCGCGCGGCCGCGGCGCCGCAGGACCTTGCGGCTCGAGGCGGGATCGTGGAGACCTCTGGGCACAGGCGTCGGGTGCGATTGCCGAGGCGGACCCTCCGCCTACCCTGCGCTCATGGAGGCACGAGCCGTGGCTGCGAAGACGTCGAACCGGAAGCTGGTCGCCTGGGTGGAGGAGTGGAGGCGGGTGCTGAAGCCGGCGCACGTCCACTGGTGCGACGGCTCAGAGGAGGAGCGCTCGTGGCTCCTCGAGCTGCTCATCGCCTCGGGCACCCTGCGGCGTCTCAACTACGAGATCCGGCCCTCCAGCTACCTGGCGCGGTCGGATCCCGGGGACGTGGCCCGCGTCGAGGACCGCACCTTCATCTGCTCAGCCCGACGCGAGGACGCCGGGCCCACCAACCACTGGCGCGATCCCGCCGAGATGAGAGTCGAGCTGCTCCGGCTCTACAACGGCGCGATGGAGGGCCGCACGCTCTACGTAGTGCCGTTCTCGATGGGACCGCTCGGCTCGCCACTGGCGCACATCGGTGTACAGATCACGGACTCGGCCTACGTGGCAGTCAACATGCGGGTCATGACGCGCATGGGCCAGGGCGCCCTCGACGTACTCGGCGCGGACGGCGACTTCGTGCCGTGCGTGCACTCGGTGGGCGCGCCGCTGCCCCCGGACACGCGCGACGTGCCGTGGCCCTGCGACGCCGAGAACAAGTACATCGTGCACTTCCCGGAGACCCGCGAGATCTGGTCGTACGGATCGGGCTACGGGGGCAACGCCCTGCTCGGCAAGAAGTGCTTCGCGCTGCGCATCGCTTCGGCGATGGCCCGCGACGAGGGCTGGCTCGCCGAGCACATGCTGATCCTGGGCGTGACGCCGCCCCGCGGCGAGAAGCGCTATGTCGCCGCCGCGTTCCCGTCGGCCTGCGGCAAGACCAACATGGCGATGATGATCCCGACCCTGCCGGGCTGGAAGATCGAGACGGTGGGCGACGACATCGCCTGGATGCGCTTCGGCGCTGACGGGCGCCTCTACGCGATCAACCCCGAGGCGGGCTTCTTCGGCGTGGCGCCCGGGACCAACGAGCGCACCAACCCGAACGCAATGCAGACCCTCCACCGCGGCGTGCTCTTCACCAACTGCGCCCGCACCGAGGACGGCGACGTCTGGTGGGAGGAGATGACCCCCCGGCCGCCGGAGCGACTCGTCGACTGGCAGGGCCACGATTGGCACCCCGCGAAGGGCACCCCCGCCGCGCACCCGAACGCTCGCTTCACGGCGCCCGCGCAGCAGTGCCCTTCGCTGGCTCCCGAGTGGGAGGACCCGAACGGCGTGCCGATCTCGGCCATCCTGTTCGGCGGCCGCCGGGCCACCAACGTGCCGCTCGTGACCGAGGCCTTCGACTGGCAGCACGGCGTGTTCCTGGCCTCGATCCTGTCGTCGGAGATGACAGCGGCGGCCGGCGGCACCGTCGGCGAACTGCGCTTCGACCCCTTCGCGATGCTGCCCTTCTGCGGCTACCACATGGGCGACTACTTCGCGCACTGGCTCGCGCTCGGGGAGAAGGCCGCGGCCGGCGCGCTGCCCCGCCTCTACCAGGTGAACTGGTTCCGCAAGGGCGACGACGGGCGCTTCCTGTGGCCCGGCTTCGGCGAGAACGCCCGCGTGCTCGCGTGGATCGTCGAGCGCAGCGAGGGCAGCGGCCGCGGCGTCGAGAGCCCGATCGGCGTGGTGCCGGCGCCGGGCGCGATCGACGTCAACGGCCTCGACGTCGACGAAGCGACGATGGCCGCGCTGCTCGCGGTAGACACCGCTGCGTGGAAGCGCGAACTCGAACAGATCCACGCTCACTACGCCCGGTTCGGCGACCGGCTGCCGGCGGCGCTCCGCGAGGAGCTGGAGGCGCTCGCAAGGCGCCTGGACGGCTGATCGGGTGCACGGCGTCCAGCCGCGCCCGAAGGAGCCCCCCGTGCCCGATGAGCAGAAGAACGAGCGGGGCTTTCTCGTCAACGCGATCTAGAAATGTCCTGCGCTCTGGCAAGTAGAGAGGCCCGCTTTCTCCAGTCGCCCGCGGTACCCGGCTCGTCGTAGCGTCGGTGTAGAGCCGAGGGAGCGCGCGCGTGGAAACGCTCGAGCAGGGCTCTGTTGAGACTGCCGCCATTGGAGAGCAGGCTCTCCCCCGGGGATGTCGGCGCAAAGTACAGATGTCCAGTTTTCTCCAAAGTAGAAATGTCCGGCTTTCCCCGGTTCGATCGGTCACGATGTGGCCTCGGCAGGGGAGTCCGGAGGGGCCCGCCGAGGCGTTCCGGCGCGCAGCAGGCGGGCCTTGCGCAGGGTCGTGGACGGCTTCGCCACCTTCTCTTCGATGCGCTCGCGCTGTCGTTCCTTGATGAACTCGATCGTTGCCGAGAGCCGCTTGTTCTCGACGACCTCTCCCTGCTGCACGCCGTGCTCCTTGGGGAAGGCCGTCGCCAGCAGCTCGGCCTCGCCGTGCCAGAGGCTCAGGGAACCGTCCTCCCGCTCCTCGATGCCGACCGCTTTGCTGCGCGCAGCTCGGGCGGCGTCGGTCGGGTCCAGGACGTACAGCACCCGCTTGTAGCTCAGCGTCAGGCTCTTCGAGACGAGGCGGGTCTCCTGCCAGCTGAAGATGCGGGCCAGGTCGTCGGACGGCTGCAGGGGGCGGTGGGCGTCGTGCTCGCTTCGCGGAGCTCGCGCAAACCGGCGGTTGTAGTCCGCCATGAACTCCGGGGCGAAGGCGTTCGCGGCCTCGACATCGCTGATCCCACGCAAGCGGAGCTCCTTGACCAGCCGGTCTTGCAGCGTCAGG